>JAAYHN010000203.1 GCA_012735395.1 Alcaligenaceae bacterium
GCCTACAACATCATGCTGCCCAAAATGACCGAGTTCTCTACCTGGCTTGGTCTTAACAGCGATCTTTACCGGCTGTATAAAAAAATCGCCGAAAGCACCGAATTTGCCAGTTTTACCCCGGTCCGCAAACGTATTATTGAACTGGCTTTGCGCAATTTCCGTTTAAGCGGTGTAGAACTGGAAGGCGAGGCAAAAGAACGCTATGCGGGCATTAGCGAACAAATTGCACTTATTTCACAGAAGTTTTCTGAAAATTCCCTTGATGCCGTTGATTCCTGGGAGCTGTTGGTAAACGATGAAAGCGAGCTGGAAGGCCTGCCACAAGATGCCATCAATGCAGCAAAAAGTGCGGCCCAGGCAGAACAGAAAGAAGGCTGGAAATTCACCCTTAAAATGCCCTCTTATCTGCCCGTCATGCAATACGCCAAAAGTTCTGCCCTGCGTGAAAAACTTTACCGGGGCTATGCCACCATTGCTTCCGAGCAGGGTGATATTAAATTTGACAACTCGTCCAACATAGAAAAATTGCTGGCTCTGCGCACCGAAGAAGCCCGCCTGCTTGGTTACAACGACTTCGCCCAGATGCGCCTGGAAACCCGCATGGCCGACACCTCGGAACAGGTAGTTGGTTTTCTGCGCAATCTCGCTTCCAAAGCCAAACCTTTTGCAGAAAAAGACGTGCAGGCTTTACGGGAATATGCCCGTGAATCACTGGGCATGAATGAACTGCAGCCATGGGACTACGCCTATGTGTCCGAACAATTACGCCAGTCCCGCTACGCTTATTCTGACGAAGAGGTCAAGCAATACCTGCCTGAAAACAAAGTAATGAATGGCCTGTTCAATGTCATTTCCACTTTGTTTAATGTGGAACTGGTTAAAACCGAAGCACCGGTATGGCACGATGATGTAGCCGTTTATGCAGTCAAAGAACAAGACCAGTTAATCGGCTACCTGTATACCGACCTGTATGCCCGTGCCGGCAAGCAAAGCGGTGCCTGGGTAGACAGCGAAAGAACCCGCCATCTGCATAATAAGCACCTGCATACACCGGTGGTATATTTAACCTGCAACTTCACCCCACCCCTTGACGGCAAACCCGCCCTGCTCACGCTAGACGATGTCATCACGCTGTTCCATGAATCAGGCCATGCCTTGCATGCACTGCTCTCAACCGTGAATGAACCCGGTGCCTCGCCCTTTGCCAGCGTAGAATGGGATGCGATTGAGTTGCCCTCCCAGTTTATGGAAAATTTCTGCTGGGAATGGAATGTCTTGCAACAGCTGTCCGCCCACTGGGAAACCAGGGAACCATTACCCCGGTCACTTTATGAGAAAATGCTGGCCGCCAAAAACTATCAAAGCGGCATGCAAACCGTACGTCAAATAGAATTTGCCCTGTTCGACATGCTTTTGCACCAGCGCACGGAGGCCACCAGCATTGCCCAGGTATTGGCTTTACTGAATGAAGTCAGACAAGAAGTGGCGGTAATTATTCCACCCGCATGGCATCGCTTCCCGCACAATTTCTCTCACCTGTTTGCCGGTGGCTATGGTGCCGGATACTACAGCTACAAATGGGCCGAGGTACTTTCCGCTGATGCCTATAGCCTGTTTGAAGAAAATGCGATTGAAAGCCATGGTACGCTTAATGCTGCGGTGGGCAACAAATTCAGGCAGGAAATCCTTGCCGTTGGTGGTGCCCGTCCTGCTGCCGATTCTTTCAAGGCTTTCCGTGGCCGCGAACCCAGCCCGGAGGCATTGTTACGCCACAACGGTATGGCTGAAACAGTTTAAAAATGATCGGGTGATATTGTCATGCTTAAAAAAACGCTTGTTTCATCGTTATTGGTTACATCATTATTTTATGTTGCGCCTTCTATCGCCCAGGAACAGGAAACGGCCAAACCCAGTGTCATCTATAATATTTCAGGCAACCTTCCCAACCTGAAGTTCAGCCTTACGGCCAGCGAAGGAAGAACGCTTACCGAACAGGATGTCAAAGGCAAAGTGGTTGTTTTGTTTTTTGGCTATGCCAGTTGCCCGGACATCTGCCCTACCACCATGGCACAGTTGTCCATGGTAAAAAACATGCTTGAAAATGATGCTGACAAGGTTCAAATCATCTTTTTAAGCGTAGACCCGCATCGTGACACACCTGAAGTACTGCAGGCCTATGTTGATGCCTTTGATAACGGTGCAATAGGCCTGACGGGTACCGAAAAAGAAATAGCCGATATTGCACGACGTTATCGCGTTGCCTATCAAATAGAAAAGCCCAAAGCAAATGATCCAAACAATTACGAGGTCATGCATGCCAAGGGAATTTACATTTTTGATGCCAAAGGAAAAGTCCAGTTTCTGGCCTCTGACAGCCAGGAACCTGAAGCCCTCCTGGCAAAAATCCAAACTATTTTACCCTCTTCCACTTAACCTTTTCCAACGGGAGTCATATGATTACTGTCCATCACCTTGAGTCTTCAAGATCCTATCGCATAATCTGGTTACTGGAAGAGCTGGGGCTTTCTTATCAAATCACACATCATCGTAAAAATGGCGACAATGCCCGGCCAGAACCCTCTTTGCAGGATATCCATCCGTTGGGTATGGCACCCGTGCTTAAAGACAAAGGCCTGACCCTGCTTGAGTCAGGCGCGATTACCGAGTACCTGCTCAATCATTATGACCGTACCTGTTTGCGCCCTCCTGTCGCTTCAGCTGATTTCAACCAATATACATTCTGGATGCACTTTGCCGAAGGCTCATTAATGCCAGAGCTTTCAAAGCATCAGGCCTTCCTTAAAACAGGTACAACCCGTGTCCCGTTTTTTGCCCGTTCCATTCTTAAAAAAGTGGTAACCGGTGTTATAGGTGCTTCTATCACACCCAAAATTGAAGTCATGCTTAATTATATTGATACTGAATTAAGTAAAAATGGCTGGTTCTGTGGCAGCCAGTTTACGGCTGCAGACATCCAGATGAGTTTCCCGCTTGAACTGGCAGAAGCACACGGTCTAATTGGCAGCAACATGTCCAACATTACTTCTTTCCTGGCTGCCATTCGTGAACGGGCGGCTTATAAAATTGCCCAGGAAAAAACCGGCGCTGTAACACTGACCCTTCCCATGACCGAACCATCTGATGAAAAAGAAGCAGATGAACAGGAAGACGGTACAAACAACAGTATCCCAGAGGAAATTGAAACAAAGAAAGAGCAGCCATAAGATCACACTCTTTTCACCGCCAATTGCATATAAACCAAGGCCCGGCTTCCTGTCATACAGAAGCCGGGCCTTGGTTTATATTTGCCTGTTCACAAGGTTAATGCCGTGCGCACAGGCATTCGCCAACATTAATGTCCTAAATAGGCTTTACGCACTTCATCATTGCTTAACAGGTTCTCACCGGTATCGGCAAGCACCACCTTACCCGTTTCCAGTACATAGCCACGGTCTGCCAGTTGCAATGCCTTATTGGCATTCTGTTCTACCAGAAAGACGGTTACGCCCTCATCACGAATGGTTTTAATAATTTCAAAAATCTGGGCGATAATTAAGGGTGCCAAACCCAGCGTTGGCTCGTCAAGCAATAACAGTTTTGGCCGGCTCATTAAAGCACGGCCAATGGCCAGCATTTGCTGCTCGCCGCCCGACATGGTACCGGCACGCTGGCTGGCCCGCTCTTGCAGGCGGGGAAACAGCTTGAAAACATGCTCTATCCCTGCTTCAATTTCCTGTGGCTTCAGAAAAAAGCCACCCATTTTAAGATTGTCAAGAACCGTCATATCAGGGAAAACACGCCGCCCTTCGGGTGAAACCGCAATCCCTTTACGCATGATCTCATGCGTTGATTCATCGGTAATTTCGTCTCCCAGAAAAGTAATGGTGCCACTTCTGGCCCTGGGGTTACCGCAAACTGTCATTAACAAAGAGGTTTTACCCGCACCATTGGCACCAATCAGGGTAACAATTTCACCCTGATTCACTTCAACACTGACCTCATTCAATGCCTGAATGGCACCATAAAAGGTACTCACCTTTTCCAGTTTTAACACTTATTCTTCTCCGAGATAGGCTTTAATAACACGCGGATCCGACCTGACAGCCTCGGGTTTGTCGGTGACGATCGGTTTCCCGTGTTCCATAACCAGAATGCGATCGGAAATACCCATGATAAGGCTCATATCATGTTCAATTAACAAAACAGACATATCAAACTCTGTACGCAGCTGGTTGATTAACGAAGCCAGGTCTTTTTTCTCTTGCGGGTTCAGGCCGGCAGCCGGTTCGTCAAGCAACAATAACCGGGGATTGGTAATCATGCAGCGGGCAATTTCCAGACGACGCTGATGCCCGTAAGCCAGATTACCGGCTTCGCGGTTTGCAAACTGGCGCAAGCCCATGAAATCAAGCCACTTGACCGCATTTTCAAGGGCCTGTTTCTCGGACTCTTTATAGGAAGGCAAATTAAGCAAACCGGGAAGCAGGCTGGATTTGATTTGGGTGTGCTGGGCAACCAGCAGGTTTTCAAGTACTGTCAGGTTTTTAAACAGGCGCACGTTCTGGAAAGTACGAACCAGACCGTGCTGCGCTACTTTATGGCTTGGAAACCCGGTAATGTTCTTGTTATACAGCTTGATGGTACCTGAGGTGGGCTTGTAAAACCCACTGACACAATTGAATACCGTTGTCTTGCCGGCACCGTTGGGACCAATAATGGCAAAGATCTCATTTTTGTGGACGTCAAAAGATACCGAGTCTACAGCCAGCAAACCACCAAATTGCATCATTAAGGTATCAACGCTTAATACTATCTCACTCATTGGGGATCTCCACCTGCGGACGTTTTGCCGGCAGCAGCCCCTGCGGACGCCATACCATCATTAACACCATAACCAGACCAAAAATCAACATCCTGTATTCGGCAAACTGCCGGGCCAACTCGGGCAATACAGTCAGGACAATGGCCGCCAGGATAACCCCGATTTGCGAACCCATGCCACCCAATACCACAATGGCTAAAATAAGTGCCGACTCAATAAACGTAAACGACTCCGGATTGACCAAACCCTGGCGGGCGGCAAAAAACGCACCGCCAAAGCCGGCAAATGTCGCACCCAGTGTAAAAGCGGAGAGTTTGATACGGGTAGGATTCAGCCCCAGAGAGCGGCAGGCGATTTCATCTTCGCGCAGGGCTTCCCACGCCCTGCCAATGGGCATGCGTACCAGTCTTGAAGAAATAATGAGTGTAATGAAAGCCAGTGCCAGGGCTGTCAAATAAAGATAAATAATGACATCAAGTGTATCAAACTTCCACCCCATCATTTGGTGAAAGGTTTGCGCTCCTTCCTCGGAGGCCCGGCGTGTCATTTCATAACCAAAAACAGTAGGTTTGGGAATGCCCGAAATACCGTCGGGGCCACCGGTAAAATCATATAGGTTAACCAGTAATAAACGGATGATTTCACCAAAGCCCAAGGTTACGATAGCCAGGTAATCGCCGCGCAGGCGCAAAACGGGAAAGCCAAGCAAAAAGCCAAAAAAAGCCCCCATAAGACCTGCCATGGGCAAAGCCTGCCAAAA
>JAAYHN010000204.1 GCA_012735395.1 Alcaligenaceae bacterium
ACTGGAAGAAGACGGACAGCATCCTGAAATCATGATTATTGGTTGTGGCGATTCAAGGGTGGCACCGGAAACCATTTTTGATGCCGGCCCGGGTGAAATGTTTGTAGTACGCAATATTGCCAACCTGATCCCGCCCTGTGAATCAGACGTTGAATCATCGTTCCACGGCACCAGTGCCGCCATTGAATTCGGCGTGAATGCACTAAAAGTTAAACACATTGTGGTCATGGGCCATGCCAGTTGCGGTGGTATTGCCGCCTTTGCCAACAATGCGGCACCGCTTAGCAAACGGGATTTCATTGGAAAATGGATGTCTCAAATTGCACCGGTCGTAGAGAAAATGGGCCCCCCGCCGGCAACCGACAGACAAAGCTGGATACGCCAGGTGGAATGGGCGGTAGTGGAATACAGCCTGAACAACCTGATGACATTCCCGGCCGTGCGTGAGCGTGTTGAAAGCGGCGAGCTGACCTTGCACGGCGCTTACTTCGGCATTGCCACCGGCCTGCTGTTTGTACGGGACCCGGTAACCGGGCAGTTCAAAACCTGCCTTGAAAACACCTAAGCTCCCGGGTTGCTACCTTGCTTACCCCGCTTCGGGTATAACGAAAATTTAGTTCAAACAAAAACATTACGTGTACCCTGTAATTAAACTGATTTACATAAATAGTATATTATAATTTGTAACCAGTTTAATCTTACTGCAACATGGGGAAAGTAATGAGTTTTTGCAAAAAAGCATCCGTCACAATTTTATCAAGTGCGTTAGTATTAGGTGGATGCGCAACAGACGGACAAGGCGGCTGGGGTTCCAAACAAACAGCCGGTACTGCTATAGGCACTGTTCTGGGTGCGATTATTGGCTCGCAGTTTGGCGGTGGCAGCGGTAAAACCGTTGCAGCTATTGTGGGCGCATTAGCCGGTGGTTTACTGGGTAATGTCATCGGCTCAAACCTTGATGAAAAAGACCGTCTGGCACTGGCGGCAAGCACACAGAAAGCGCTAGAGTCCGGTAAAAAAACCAACTGGAAGTCAGATCACAGCGGTGCATCCGCCGTTATTACGCCCGTCAGCAGCAAAACCGTCACCCAAACCACAAAAATAAAACGTTCCCAAAAAATTGCCCAGGTTGACAACCTGCAAATTATTAACCAACCCTATCAGGCAAAAAAATCAGCCATTTTACGGGCCGCCCCCGAAAATAACGGTGAAAGAATTGGTGGATTTAAAGCAGGCCAAACCTTTACCGCACTGGGCAAAACCAGTAACAACTGGATTGCAGTCGGACGCAAAGGCGTCACTGTTGGTTATGTATATGCCCCCCTGGTTGGCGCCACTACCAAAAACACCGATACAGCCACCGACCTGGACAAAATCACCGTTGCCTCTGCCCAGCAGCAAGGCTTTGACCTTGACGCGATTGAACCGGCCAAAACCGTTACCCAGCAGGTAAGCGTGCAAACCCAGTGCCGTGAAATGAAATACAGCCTGAAATCCAGTGCCGGCCAGGAAGACAAAACCTTCCAGGCATGCCAGGACACCAGCGGTACATGGCAAATTGGTTAATCAGTAAAACGCATACAAACCGGAGTTTTTTTGTGAAGAACAACAACCTAATGTTGGCGCTTTCCTGCGCCTTCATGATGGCAGGGGGCACAGCCCATGCCGAAGAATACCGTTTGGCTTTTTCCAAAAGCGAACAGATTGAAATCATTGTTAATCATGCCAATAAAGACAATTGGTGCCGTACCAACCTGAAACTGGAGGCACGTTACCAGGCAACCCCTAACCCCGAAGGGCTTGCCCGGCTCATGCCTAAAATTGGCCAGTTAATGCAAACCCAGTGCCCACAAGCCACCGAAGTTAGCTGGGTCAGCACCAGCCAACAAGGCACACAACTGGCGTCGGGCAGTAGCTCAGCCACAACCGGCTGGGCCTTGAAAGCCACCCCTGCCACACAAGAAAACAATCCCGCCACAGTCGCCGCCACAACACAAGCACAGGAACCGGCACCTTCTGCTGCCCTTGAAACCCAAAACGAACTGGCTGTCGCCCCTGTTCCAGAACAAATAAAAGAATCGCCAAAACAGGTTGAACCCGCTGTGCCTGTCACAAATGAAACAACGGCGGCAATAGCTTCCACCCCCGAAAATAAAGTTGAAGTTGAGGTTGAGAAAAACGTAACTGACAATAAAGTGGCCAGCGTACAGGAAAGCCCTGACAAACCGGCTGAAAGCAATAAAACCATTGCAGCTGAAGTAAAAGCACAACCCGAAGAACAATCTGCCGATACAGCTTTGCCTGCCACCCCCAAACTGGCTTTTGAAGTTAACGGCTGGAAACCCAATGCGAACCCAAAGGAAGTGCTCAAAGCAGTCAAACTGCAAGAAGTGGCTGACCAAAACGGCTGCAAATTGCTGGTATCCCTTGAGAATACATCTTTCAATATGGATTACACTCTTTTCCAGACTGAAGGACTACAGTGCAGCGACGGCTTTGTACAAGGCAGCGGCAAAGCCGGCATCACCCGCTCTGACGGTCAGACGCTAAGCCGTAAAGCTGATTATCATTTTGCAAACGGGCTGGGGCTGCATCAGGGCCTGGCAGAAATAAGTTCGCTCACCCCTGTTGCCGCTGACCCCAATCAACAACACGTCTGGCTTTACCTGGGCGAAGATCCCGAAGAAAAAAGCTACTATTTACTAGGTTTAAAAAAAGGCTGGGGTACGACACCCTATGGCCCCTGGGAAATGACCGGGCTGGATATCATTACCGAACAAAATGAAATTTTCAGGAAACAAAACCTCATTATCGGGCAAATAAATAAAGCACTGGCCCAACACCCTTGGCTACAAAACCAGGTAACCCGCCTGGATATTTCTTTTTTCAGCGACTTCAATCTGGGCCTGCTTGAAAACCAGGTAAAAGGCAAGCTTTACTCTACCTACCTTTCCCGCAACCAAGACTGGAGTACAAAAAAAATACCAGCCTGGAATATCACCAGTGCCCAGGGCAAAAACTACCTTTTCGAGCGAGATGAACTGAAAAAACGGGAAGAAGCCCGTCTGGCCCGGGAAGCCGCCTGGAAAAAACAGGAAGAGGAACGACAGCAGCGTTACGAACAGCAACGCCTTGCCCAGAAAAAACGTCAGGAGCTGTATAACATTGCCAATAAGGAAGAAAAAAACATCCAGCGTTTTCAGGCGTTTGAAACAGCCTTGCAAAACAAAGAAGCAAATCTGCTGGCACAAAACCTGTCTGGCATTGAATTTACCCCATTCGGCCGCAGTGATTACTACCGTTTCATGAACGATCGCAACAAAGATGTCAGCCTGCTGGTACGCATCAATAAGGTTGACAGCAAAACAGCCCAGGTCAACTGGCCCTACCCGCTTGAACTGAACAGCCCCACTGAACTGGAAAAAGGCTGGTACTGGATTAGCGGCAAGGCCTCTATGGATAACACCCAGGCTGACGCAAACAAACAGCCGGTAATACGTGTAGCCATTGACAGTCCGTCCCGGCTGCTTAAATGCGAACAGGAAATGTGCAAAGATCTGGAAAGCCCGCTCGCCTTAACCCGCATCGCATTAAAAAATGCAAGCTGGGATATTACGCAGGCCCAAAATGTTATCAAGGAATATGAAGAGGCAAAAAAAGCCAGTTACTGAAATAAACAATAACAGGCCACTCTTTTAATCATCATACCTATTTTACAGAAAACACAATGACTACGATTCTTAGTAAAAAACAGTTGTCACTTATCGGGGCAGGATTACTGATTCTGCTGGCAGCCATCTGGTTTATTGGCAATATTTACGCGACCCGTGCAGCCGAAGAAAAAATAACGGCAACCCTTAACGGCACGCCGCTGGCCAATGAAATCCGCTGGGAAAAACTGAGTGCCAATATTTTTGGCACGGTTACCATGGAAAACCTGGCTCTTGGCAAAGGGAAATCCTTCTTGACCGTGCAAAAACTGCAACTATCCGGTTTTGAAAACTCGACATCCAGCTTACAGGGCAAGCTGCTTGTCACCGGCCTGGCCGATGCCAATGGCCAAAGCCCTTTACTGGAAAATGAACTGCTGCAGAACGCAGGTTATAACAAAGCCGCTCCCGTTAATTTAAGCCTGGACCTTGATGCCCATAAAACCAAGGGCACGGCACAAGTCAGCCTTGCACTGGATCAGCATGAAGTCATCAAGCTGAACGGCTCATTTGCACTTAGTCAGGCACAGCAGTTAATGACGCTGCTTTCCTCTGCCCTGGAAGGGGGTAAGGAAGCGTTCAACCCCATGATGTTTTTCAGTTTCGGGGCAATGCTTGAGCCAATCCGGGTCAATAACACGGAAATCAGGCTGGAAGACCAGGGTTACATGAAAAGAGTGAATACATTGGTGAAGCGCTACGATATTCCACTTGTTCCTTCAGAGAAAAACCTGGACACTGAAAAATTTGCCAAAGAGCAGCATAAGGCACGTTATGAACAAGCCCTGCAACAATGTGCCCTGCCCGGATCACAAGGCCAGTTCTTTGATAAACCGGTAGATTCCTGCAAAGCCGTTGTCAAGTTCATGTTCGAGGAAAGCGATTCACTGAAACTGAAACTGAAATCTTTTCCGTTAAGCCAATTGGATGAACTGGTATTGAGTGTGTTTTAGGCTGCTTCAAAGAAAAAGCCATCACTTTTGACGTGATGGCTTTCTTGTGATTATATTTGTTATGCTTGTTCTTGCGCGTATGCATTCCCACGCTGTGAACTGACCCCCTAAAGTTGGACAGTTAAAAACTAAGCAGCTTCTAAAACCTGAGTTCGGTATTGTACCGGACTCAGGCCGTTTAAGTTAAGCTTGATACGCTTGTGATTATAGTAGTGAATGTA
>JAAYHN010000205.1 GCA_012735395.1 Alcaligenaceae bacterium
GTACATCACGCCAGCCAAGCAACACCTGCCCTTCATCACGGACAGCCCGCTCCAGTTCTTTTTCACAGGCCAAACGTGACGCCGTTTCTTTTGGCAGAAATACCATGGCCACCCCATACTCACCCTCGGGTGGCAAGGTCACGCCCTGCAGCGCCATTTCATCGCGGTAAAGCGCATCGGGAATCTGGATCAGGATACCGGCGCCGTCACCCATCATTTTATCGGCACCCACAGCACCCCGGTGGTCCAGGTTTTCAAGGATTTTCAGCCCCTGCTGGACAATGGCATGACTTTTCTGCCCCTTGATATTGGCAACAAACCCCACCCCACAGGCATCATGTTCATTGTTCGGGTCATACATCCCCTGGGCCCCGGGCTGCCGATGCGGCAACAAGCCAATGGCAGAAGCATCAATGACCGCTTCCTGTACAATATTTTCTTTGTTAATCATAGACATATAGATAGCACTCCGTGGTGTGTCCGTGCAAAACCAAATAACTGACAAAAAAAGAATAAAGATTAAATTGCGCTTTTGCAATAAAAAAAAACAGGGAACGACCCTAATTAATATATTGGTTTTTACATTTAAAATAAAAAAGGGACAGATCATTAAGATTCTGTTTTCATTCAGCAATTTTTATTATTGTGCCTGCTGAAAATTACGGTTTTTCAAAAAAGACCATAAATTTAAAGAGAATTCCGTTTACAATTCTGTTTTATATTATTCAACGTGAATACAACACGCTTTCTATGACATCCACCTCATTTTCAAGCCTGCCTCTTTCTGCAGAACAACAACATAACCTGGCAGAAATGGGTTACACCGGCATGACCCCCATCCAGACCGAAAGCCTGCCCCTCATCCTGGCGGGTAAAGATGTCCTGGCACAGGCACAAACAGGCAGTGGCAAAACACTGGCCTTTGGCCTGGGCATCATGCAAAAAATCAATCCGGCTTTTTTTGGTATCCAGGGCCTGGTCCTTTGCCCCACCCGTGAGCTGGCCGACCAGGTTTCCCGTGAATTGCGTAAACTGGCCAGGGCTTTGGGCAACATCAAGATACTGACCCTCTGTGGCGGCTCCGCCCTGCGCCCGCAAATAGAGTCACTCAGCCATGGCGCACACATTGTCGTAGGCACGCCAGGCCGCATACTTGACCTGATTGAAAAAGAAGTTCTTGAGCTTTCCACCGTTAAAACACTGGTGCTTGATGAAGCCGACCGCATGATTGACATGGGTTTTTACGAAGATATTTGCGTGATTACCCGCAACTGTCCGCTTAAACGCCAAACCCTTATGTTTTCAGCGACTTACCCCGAACAGATCCTGAAAGACAGTGAAGGTTTCATGATCAACCCGGAACGGGTAAAAGTGGAATCCCTGCCCAAGCAAAGCCAGATTCAACAGCTTTTTTATGAAATAGACCCTGGCCAGCGTTTTGAGGCAACCGCAGCCCTGCTTAATCATTTCCGCCCTGTTTCTACCCTGGCCTTTTGCAATACCAAGGCCCAATGTGAAGCACTCGCTTCCGAACTGCACCAGCGCGGCCTGATCGCACTGGTGTTGCATGGCGATCTTGAACAGCGTGACCGCGAAGATGTATTGGTTCAATTTATCAACCAAAGCTGCTCTGTGCTGGTTGCGACCGACGTCGCCGCCCGTGGCCTGGATATCCAGACGCTGGATGCCGTTATTAATGTCGATATTTCCCCCAATGCCGAAACCCACATCCATCGTATTGGCCGTACCGGAAGGGCCGAGGCAAAAGGACTGGCGCTTACCTTATGCACCAGCCAGGAAAAGTTCAGGGCCGAACGGATTGAAAAAGCCATGGGTTCACCACTGGTCTGGGAAGAACTGCCTGCCAGCAATGCCAAAAAACGCCCCTTGCAACCCCCCATGAAAACCATCTGCCTGCGTGCCGGCAAGAAAGACAAGATCCGTCCCGGTGACCTGCTGGGTGCCTTAACCAAAGATATCGGCCTGCAAGGCAAACAGGTAGGAAAAATCAATATTTATGACTTTGTGAGTTTTGTGGCCATTGAACGTTCGGTGGCAGAAGAAACCATCAACCAGCTCAGGCAGCGCACCATCAAGGGCAGGCAGTTAAAAATGCGTTTTATGGATGAAAGCCCGATTTTGCTGTAACTTGCAATCAAAAACCATCTGTTTTTGCCTGTTTCAGTGATTTACCAATGCACACCTGATACCTTCTTTACCCAAACGGTATCAGGGTGCCACTGTCTGCCGGACAGCCTTATCCCACTGATCCATTAATTCCCTGGCCTGATCCACGCTGATCCCCGGCTCAAAGCGACGCTCTTCATGCCATAACTCATTCAATTCCGTGGTATCAGCCCACACCCCGGCTTGCAAGCCCGCCAGATAGGCCGCCCCCAGCGCTGTTGTTTCTGTAATTTGGGGACGGACCACCGGGATGCCCAGCAAGTCCGCCTGGAACTGCATTAAGGAATCATTCACGCAGGCACCGCCATCAACACGCAGTTCCTGCAAAACGACCCCGTCAGCCGCAAAGGCATCCCGGCTCATGGCCTCCAATAAAGCCGCACTTTGATAGGCAATACTTTCTACCGCAGCCCTGGCAATATGCGCAGCTGTGGTAGCACGGTTAAGCCCCGTGAGCGTGCCCCGGGCATCTGCATTCCAGTACGGCGCCCCCAAACCGGTAAAAGCCGGCACAAAAAAAACACCGCCCGTATCCTTAACCGAATTGGCCAATGGCTGCACATCACTGCTTTTGCTGATAATACCCAGGCCATCACGCAGCCACTGCACAACAGCGCCACCAATAAAAACACTGCCTTCCAGCACATACTCTGCCTTACCCTGCGCCTGGGCCGCCCGCGTCGTAAGCAGGCCGTTTTCTGAAACCCTGAATTGCCCACCACTGTGCAGCAGTGCAAAACAACCCGTGCCATAGGTATTTTTAGCCATACCGGCCTTAAAGCAGGCCTGCCCGAACAAGGCACTTTGCTGGTCGCCAGCCACCCCTCCGATGGTAATAGGGTGCCCCACCACTGATTCATCAAGAACCCCATAATTGGCCACCGAGGGCAATACCTCTGGCAACAGGCTAGCCGGAATACCAAACAAGTCCAGCAGTTCGGTATCCCACTGGCCCGTTCTGATATTGAACAGCATGGTACGCGATGCATTGCTGATATCGGTCACGTGCCGCTTACCCTTCCCCAGTTGCCATAACAGCCAGGAATCTACCGTGCCAAATGCCAGCTCTCCTTTTTCAGCCTGTTTTTGTGCGTTTGGTACATTATCCAGTATCCAGCGCAATTTGCTTGCCGAAAAATAGGCATCCAGTGGCAGGCCGGTTTTTTCCTGGATCAGGGCTTGCAGGCCCTGTTCCCTTAATTGCCGGCAGAGTGTTTCGCCACGACGGTCTTGCCAGACAATCGCCTTGCAGATGGGTTGGCCGGTTTTGCGACTCCACACCACGGTGGTTTCCCGCTGGTTGGTAATGCCGGCTGCACGGATTTGTGCCGGACTGATGCCCGCCTTGCGAATGACATCGCGCAGCGTGGCCAGCTGGGTTTGCCTGATTTCATTGGCATCGTGCTCTACCCAGCCAGATTGTGGATAATACTGCGGGAATTCCTGCTGGGCAATGGCAACGATATTACCCTGCAAGTCAAACAAAATACTGCGTGAACTTGATGTCCCCTGATCAAGCGCCAGTAAATAAGCCATGCCGTCTCCTTTTCATTTTTCCTGTGTAGCTGTTTTTGTTCCTGACTGTATTTTATGGGGCCGCCCTCTTTTACCGGGTATCACCCGTCGACTGGCATTGACGGACAGGGACTGCAGAAAAGCCTCGCCCCCCAACGCCCATTGGCCCGACAGGGCGGCACCGATCTGCCCCATTTCATTCATGGAGAGCCCCTCCTGGAATTTCTCTTTATACCTTGCCTGCCGGTCAAACGGTGTATTCCCGGTTTGCCAATAATCTTCGTGATCAGTCAGCCAGGCCACACTGCCCATACTGGCACCGGTATGAATCCCGGCCGATGACCACGGCCACAACTCGGGTGCATCCAACCCTTTAGAGCGCCCAACGCAGGCTTCTATCCAGACCAGTGCCGGTATGACCCATTGACCCGGCTCCAGCAAGGCAGAATGATAGCGCCCCGCAAACACCGGGCCCGACCGCATGGTTGCCGCCAGGTTACGGCCAATAGATTGCATGACCCGGGCCACCCCTTGTTCATTTGCAGGCGTCGCCAGCAAAAAGATGCCGTCATCAAGCAAGATCCAACCATGCAGGGCCACCTTATGCGTTATCACCAGTTCAGACAGCCATGTCTGGACCTGGCTCATTAATTGCCCGCTATTGGGCGCAGTGCTGAAGGGATGGATAAGTTTGGCATGAACCAGTTGTGCGATGCGGGGGGCATACAGGCGGGCAAGACGGGCCATAATTAATCTATCAAAAGGTAATTAAGTAAATTGTAGCCAAAAAAGAAGGCTTCTAAAGGTACAATCAGCCCATTCACCCCATTAAGCCATTCAATAAAGGATTACCCATGACTCTTGAAATAATCAGCGAACATGCCTGTTTTGAGGGAACACA
>JAAYHN010000206.1 GCA_012735395.1 Alcaligenaceae bacterium
CAAACCGCAGAACAGGATTTTAATCTTGACGCCTTTGCCAGCAACACCGTCAACAGTTACCAACAGGCCCTGAACCTGTCCGTTCGCCCATGATACCTATTCTTATGTACCACCAGATTGCCGACATGCCGGCAAAAGGCACGCCCTACCGTGGTCTGTGTGTTCCTGCAAAAAAATTCAGGCAGCAAATGACATGGCTCAAACGGCTGGGCTACCGCGGTTTAAGCATGCAAGACCTGCTTCCCTACCTGGAAGGAACAAAACAGGGGAAGGTTTTTGGCATCACGTTTGATGACGGCTATGTCAATGTACATGATAATGCCCTGCCCGTTTTACAAGAGCTGGGATTTACCGCCACCACCTACTTTGTGGCCGGCCACCCCGGTGGCCACAACCACTGGGATATCGAAAAAGGCATTCCACACTCTCCACTCATGAATGAACGGCAAATCAGGCACTGGGCCGAAGCCGGCCAGGAAATCGGTTCGCATACCCTGGATCACGTTCATTTAACCCGCTTGCCTGCAGCCGAAGCCCTGCGACAAATTGAGGTCTCCAAACAGTTACTGGAAGCGGCTTTTGGCGTATCGGTGACCGCTTTTTGCTACCCGTACGGAGATGAGTCTCAAGCAGTTAGGGAAATGACCCGCAAAGCGGGTTACACCAATGCCACCCTGACCGTAAAAGGACTGGCATTGAAAGAAGATGATTTGCTTGGCCTGCCACGTGTAACGGTTTCAGGCAATATTGGCCTAATTTCTTTTTTAATAAAATGCCTGACACAAAAAGAGCATAGACGGCGGGTGAAGAAAGGACGATATTAAGTACGATAACGTCTAATACCCTGCGCTCTTGTTATGCCCCATCCTCTTGCGCGTCAAACTGGTAAACCCGTGTCCGACTCAATGAAAACCAACTCCCGCCAATCCTTAAATGGCATAATATCGCGGTCCAACGCGCTTTGGGCAGACAGATTATATACTTCAACACCTCTTTGCTGCAAAAGGGGAATGGCACCAGCAAAAGATGGTTCAATAAATTTTTTAAAATTTTTTTCTAACCTTGACTCAACCTCCGGGCACCCTTGATTTTCATAAAACCGTTTTCCATTTGTTGCCCCGGAAATATCCAGACCATGAAAATACACCTTGCGTGCCCCTGCCCATACCAGTGTTTGCAACGCTGCATAAGCAACGGTATCTGCATCAAACCAACCCAAACCGGCATCAAAACTGAAACCCAATGGAGTACTTTGATCAAACACATGAATATCATGCCCTTGAGCCCGCCACTGATATAGCAATTCAGCATTTGGCGAGCCACCAAAACCGGGTTCGGAAATATTCTCGACAATACTAAATTGACATCTAATCTGATCGACTGGAATAATTTGGTAAATATACCTAAGCACGTCGGGCGATAAAAATACCAAACGGCTTGCGCCCACGATACGGCCCACCAAATCAGGACGATCATGAATGAAGTCACGATCAATGATCATATAATAGGGAAAATCAATATCAAAACGCTCTTGCAATGCAATAGACCCATTCACCCCCATCACCTTAATACCCGACAACAGCCGGTAATCAATACAATTAACTGATGGCCCGCTAAGAATCACATGGAACGCTGACTCCTTGTTATTAAAAGCATCCTTGATTGCAACGAGGGGAGCACGTTTTCCAAGCACCAACAATTCACAAACACGCCCATCCTGTTGCCGCTTAAGTGATATATAAGGCCAAATATGTGTGTTATGACGGTAAGCAGAACCATGCGTCAGCTTGTATATCTTCTTCAAGACATATTGAATCCATGCAGACGGAAATTTTTGCAATTTATACATAAGCGCTCAGGCTTTTCCAAAATGATTGTTCGCTTCTTCCAGGCGACTTAGTGCCAACATGACAGCCACCGTCACTACCCAGAAAGAGGTCATTAAAGATGAAGTAAATACAGAGACAGTCAAGCCAAAGAGAATTGTGCCAATGCCAATTAACAACCCCATTTGCACAGGAACCTGAGCCAGCATAGGGGCCATCATCCCAAGACAGAAAAAACCGCACTTACGCAAAAAAACAATCATTTTCTGACGATTTCCTCGCTTACAGGCGAAAAGCAACAATCGGAATAAACCAAACAAAGCCAATACATATAGCACAGCTCCCACCGCACTACCATGCAGAAAGCTTAATGGTAAATAGCTAACCACCAATATCCAGCAGAGTTCACTTAACCAATCAGAATGAACGCTATTAGAAAATTGGGTTGCTGGCCATTATCAGTTTGATATCCGGTTCTATTTTTTAACGAAGATGGTATTTTGGATTGCACAAAAACTTGCTATATCTGTATAAAATATATCAGATTGTAACTTTATGATGCTTTTATATCAATAAAATAGTGTTTAACTTCAATCAAACAGCGCCAAATTTCTAAAATAACCGCCATTTCTATCTTTTTCCGACAAGACTGGCATCGCCTTCAACGGCCATGAAATAGCCAGATCCGGATCATTCCACGCAATACAGCGTTCATGTTCGGGCGCATAGTAATCACTGGTTTTATATTCCACCTCGGCCACCTCAGACAGCACCAAAAAGCCATGTGCAAAGCCCTCGGGTATCCAGATCTGGCGTTTGTTTTCAGCGCTTAATTCTTCTGCCGCCCATTGCCCAAAGGTGCTTGATGAACGGCGTAAGTCAACCACCACATCAAAAATCTGGCCAACCACCACCCGTACCAGCTTGGCCTGTGGCTG
>JAAYHN010000207.1 GCA_012735395.1 Alcaligenaceae bacterium
GCAAACCGGTAAACCCGCCCGGCCCCTGCCCGAAAGCCACACCATGAATATCTTTTTTTTGCAAACCGGCTTCCTGCAACAGCTCGTCGAGCATGGGCAACAAGCGCTCGGCATGCTGCTGTTCCAGCCCGTTATAACGGACAGTGACCTGCACCTCACCCTGCTCATTGGCACGCAATAAAGCGACACTTGAGCTCTGGCCGGATGTTTCCATTCCAATTAAATTAATTATTGACATAAGAAATTATTATCTATTCCAATCCGTTGTACACTATACTTGTTACAAAATACCAAAAGCCACAATTTTATTTGACAAACAGTTAACCATATAGCACAACAAAATTACGCATTGGATTTTCAATAAATACCTTTTAAAATTGTTTTTGTTAGCTGTTAATAAAGCTATCTTAACAAAATATCATTTTTAACAGTTGTTGAATCGACAGCAGAGCAAATTGGCCCAATCATAATACAAAGTCTGATTTGATTTTTTACATGCAAAAAAATCAGTTACATAAACCCATGTATTATTGTTAATATTTTTGTGTAACATGTTGTGAAACCCCCTAGTTAACATTTTTGAAGGCTGTTACATTTCCGGTATGAATACTCAAAATCAAACTTCACCTCGAAAAATACTGGTTGTAGACGACGATCAGCGTCTTCGCGACCTGTTACGCCGCTACCTTTCCGAACAAGGGTTCAATGTTTTTGTTGCCGAAGACGGCAAAGAAATGTCCAAGCTCTGGCAACGGGAACACTTCGATCTGCTGGTACTTGACTTAATGCTGCCTGGCGAAGACGGGCTTTCCATATGCCGCCGTCTGCGTGGTGCCGGTGACAACACCCCTATCATCATGCTTACCGCCAAAGCCGAAGAAATTGACCGCATTCTTGGCCTTGAAATGGGCGCCGACGATTATCTGTCAAAACCGTTCAACCCACGTGAACTGCTGGCCCGTGTCAATGCCATTTTACGCAGGCGCGGTTCCGAAGAACACCCGGGTGCCCCCAGCCAGGAAAACGAATCCATCAACTTTGGCCCTTATACTCTCAACCTGTCTACCCGCACATTAAGCAAAGGCGACGAGGTTATCCCTATTACAACGGGCGAGTTCTCTGTATTGAAGGTGTTTGCACGTCATCCAAAAGTACCTTTATCCCGTGATAAACTCATGGAGCTGGCACGTGGCCGTGAATACGAAGCGTTCGACCGCAGCCTTGACGTGCAAATTTCCCGTCTGCGCAAATTGATTGAACCCAATCCCGCCAAACCTGTTTTCATCCAAACGGTCTGGGGCCTGGGTTATGTTTTCGTGCCCGACGGCGGAAACTAATATTAAACACATGACACTATGGCAGAACCAAGCCCTTTAAAAGGCTTTTTTCAACTAATACTTTTCAAAGCCCGGCTGAGTTTATTCAGCCGGTCTTTTTTACTTCTGTCTTTTCTACTGGTTGCCAGCCTGAGCGTATGGCTCACGGTCTTTTTCACCATGCAGGAAGAACCCCGCGCCATCCAGCTTGCCCAACGTGCCGCCACAGCCTTAAAAATCACACAGAAATCACTGGTATATGTTCCCCCCACAGAGCGCAACGCCTTGGTCATTGACCTGGCCACCGACAGTGATATCCAGGTTTTCCCCCGCCAGCTTGATGACCATACCTACCCCTTGCCCCATTCCAATTTCTGGAATATTTTCATCCAGCATGTAAAACAGGAAACCAATGACCCCGACACCCAGGTAATTGCCAACATGAATGGCGAGTCTGGCATCTGGATCAGCTTTAATGCCGGCCCCGACCTGTATTGGCTGTTATTAAAAGACAGTGACCCGCAGTTATCCCTGGTTAAAGAATGGCTGGGCTGGGGCAGTATCGCCCTGATGCTGGCACTTATCGGGGCGGCTATCAGCGTGCGTTTTGTTAATATCCCGCTATCCCGTCTTGCCAAGGCCGTACAACAGGTTAGCCGTGGTGAAAACCCGGCCCCCTTGCCCGATGAAGGTGCCCTTGAAATTCGCGAACTCAATCAGGCTTTTAACCGGATGGCCCGTGATTTGCGCCAGACCGAAGCCGACCGCGAATTAATGCTGGCAGGAATTTCACATGACTTGCGTACCCCCCTGGCACGGATGCGTCTGGAAATTGAACTAAGCGACGTCAATGAAGAGGCCCGTCTTGCCATTGACGGAGACCTGGCCCAAATAGACCACAGTATTGGCCAGCTCATGGAATATGCCCGCCCGGCCAGTGCCGTTTCAGACACGGCAATTGATGTCTCTGAAGTATTGACCATGCTGTGCCAGCGTGAAAAAAATTACACTGAATCGCTCTCTGGCACGCTAAATTATCACATCCATGCCAACCTGTATGCCAAAATTGGCGAGCTGAACCTGA
>JAAYHN010000208.1 GCA_012735395.1 Alcaligenaceae bacterium
CTGCAAGCAAGCCTAGACGGCTACCCTCTGTTATCTCTGCAAATGAAGTGCAACGCATTTTGCAGGTTATGGATACTCGCAACCAAGTTATTTTTGCGCTGCTGTATGGTGCAGGTTTGCGCATTAAACGTAAGCTTACCGTCAAGCGCACAGTTCATCCTCATGATGTAAGTCTAATGCTAGCCACACTCGAACGAGAAGGCATGTTGCAATCTCAAGGCAAATCCCGTGACAAGGTATATTACCTGTCTGGTTCTGCCCCGGTTTCACCAGAACAGGTGTTTGTCTCTGTGACTAGCTCCGGTAATAACACCCCCAGCTCCGGTAATAACGATCCCAGCTCCGGTAATAACGATCCCAGCTCCGGTAACAACAACCCCAGCTCCGGTAGTAACGAGACGGCAAAAGACCTTCCTGCCACGACAGGCACAGAGTCGCTTCATCGTAATGAGCAGGGTTGCCTGATTTCCCCTTTACTGAACGCTCCCATCATCGACTCACTGGCGGTCTTATCGCCCAGCCTGCGCAATGAGTTACTGCTACGTGCTGCTTTATCCCGGGCCAAAGCCCGTTTGGATAAGGAAAGCATGGCAACCGCAATCCTTGCCATTTGTGAAGGACGTTATGACCCATGGTAACGGCCTCATTAAGGGTAATTCCAATGGCGTATGTATCGTGTCTGTGAGGAGTAACTCCCCCATGAACCTTTAAAGGCAGAACGCTTCCCTCCACTATTCTTAAAAAACTCACAGGCAGCAGACAAACGTGACTGGCTGGTCTATATTCATGCTTTAGGCGACCACGGTGTTTTTCATGAACCAATTGCGCTGCTTTGCATCTAACCCTGACTGTTTTTTAACCAAGAGTGACACATGTCCATACAAAACGTTTTACAACAATTGATGCAATCCGCACAGGGCCTGATTTCCAACCAGGATAACCCGTCATCCAAGCCAGCCTCCACCTCAAACGGTTCGTCCGGCCTTAAGGGTTTTGCCGGTGGTGCCCTGACCGGTGGGGCATTGGCGCTTTTAATGGGCAACAAGAAATTCAGGAAAATCGGTGGCAAGGTGGCCACCTATGGCGGGGTGGCCGCTTTAGGGGCGGCGGCGTACCATGCTTATGGCCAATGGAAAGAAAACAAAGCCCAGGCACCGCAAGCATCCAGCCAACCGGTTGCCGCGTCTGCTCCCGCACAAATCACCCACCAAACCCAGGCATTCAACCAGCTACCTGCCACCGAACTGGAACAGCACAGCAAACTGGTTCTGATCGCGATGATTTCCGCTGCCAAGGCCGATGGTCATATTAATGCCGATGAACAACGCTTGCTGGAAGCCGAGTTTGACCGCTTAAATGCATCACCCGATGAACACGCCTGGATTCGTACCCAGATCAACGGCCCTGCCGACCCTGCTGCCATTGCCAAACAGGTGGAAACCCCCGAACAGGCAGCCGAAGTTTATATGGCCAGCGTGCTGGTTAACGGTGCCGACAGCTTCATGGAACGGGCTTATTTAGACGAACTGGCACGCCAGCTGGGCCTGGAAGAAAGCCTGAAAACCCATTTGGAGAATTCAGCCTTGGGCATGCAGCCGTAAATGAATATGTTTTTTGCAAACAGCGGTCTTTATGCCATTCAGCAACTTGGCATAAGCGGCGCCGTAGGCGGGATTTTTGCCATTGTTTACCTGATCACGTTGCTGGCCATTATTATTGCCAGCACACTCCTGCTCTGGGGTTTATGGCGTTATATTAAGGCCAGACAGGGCCTGCCACGCAAACCGCTCCATCCCGCCCTGCGTATACTCGTTATCATACTGAGCCTCTATCCTGTCTTGGTGGCCATGATGTATCTACAGATTTGGTATTCCAATTACAAAACAGAAGAGAACTATAAAGCGGAAACGCGCCGCCGTTACACAGAGTTAAAGGCAGACACCCGCTTTGGTGAAATAGTGATTCCCGCCGGCAGCCTGATCAACCGGGGCGATCCGGCACGTTTTACCCATCTGCCGTACAGCGATCCATTATTGGAGCTGGAAACCATACGTTTCCAAAAAGCGACACCTGTTGCCGGTGTACTCGCCCATGCCCTATCTGTAGAAGGTGCCAGCCTGACAATAGAACTGGCCAAAAAATATCAGCTGGAAACATCAGAGGGTTCCGAACTCTGCCCGGCTGGCTATATTCTTCAGTTCCCGTTTCCTGAGAGACAGATTTCCGATGAACAGCGGATTGAACCGCCCTATACCTGGTTCAGGCCCAGTGACTGGCAGGCAGACGCATGTTTTGAATCTGTCACAGGGGTCATGGTGATGCACGTTAACCAAGATGGCATTTATTTTCCGGAAGCGGGCAAGCCTTACACACCACAGCAACAATGCCATTTATGCTAAAAAGCAGCTAAAATCTCCACATGAATTCCGATGATTTGGCATTATTCGCAGCGGTTGTACAGGCAGGCAGCATATCCCGTGCAGCTATTGAAAAAGGTATGGACCAGTCTACCGTCAGCCGACGGGTAAGCATGCTGGAGTCCGAGGTGGGCGGTCGTCTGTTCTACCGCAGCGGCCGTGGTGTTACGCTTACCGAACGCGGCCAGCAATTAATGGAATACGCGCAAACCATTGCCAACACACTGGAAACGGCCATGCGCGCCATGCAAAAAGAAACCGCAACTGGCCCGGCCAGACTGCATATTGGTGCCCAGCCCACCATTGCCAGAATGACCTTTGGCAAGCTTTATCATGCTTTCAGGGCCCGTTACCCCAATACCCAAATCCGTTTCATTGAAGGGCTTGCCAACCAGCTGTTAAGCGGCCTTAATGATGGTGAAATTGATCTGCTGTTGCTGTATCGTCCTGAACATGCCGGTGCCCTGCCTTACGATCCTTTGCTGCATGAAGGCATATGGCTGATCACACCGCCAGATTTCACGCTTCCGGCAGCCAATAGCGTACCGCTCAACCAGCTGGCTGACATCCCCCTGATACTGCCCAGTACCCATCACGGCATACGGCTGATGGCTGAAACCGCAGCAGCCCGCCATGGCTTTTCCCTGAAGCTGGCGCTGGAATGCGATGGCTCCACCACCATGACCAAACAGCTCGTCATGGACGGCTGCGGGTGCACCATCCTGCCGCTAGCCGCCGTGATAGATGATGTTAACGCCGGCCGCCTTAAAACCTATCGCCTTACCGAACCGGGTATCAGCCGCTGTGTGGCGCTGTTAATGGGCAAAACGCCAAGAGACGCTTCAGAAA
>JAAYHN010000209.1 GCA_012735395.1 Alcaligenaceae bacterium
CATTTGCACATGATGACGCGGGCCGATGCCTGGATGCAATGGTATGAATATAACGGCTATGAATTTGAACCACAGCTCCTGGCCGGCCCCAGGTATGAGGTTTTTACCATGTTGCTGGCGGCTGTGGATGCCGGTTTGGGAATGGCACTGGTGCCCGCTTTTATTGCCAGGGAACATATCAAAAGCGGACGTTTTGTCATGCCGGTTCCTGCCACCCTGCCAGTAAAACAGTCTTATTATTTTGGTTATCCGGATGAGCGGAATGTATCAGAAACATTACTGTTATTTGAGCGCTGGCTGAAAGCCTCCGCGCTCAATACCCTGGGTTTGTCACTTACTTGAATACGACGGTCCGGTGCCCATTCAGCAAAATGCGGTGCTCTACATGGTGCTTGACGGCACGGGACAGCACCAGTGACTCGGTATCACTGCCCACCTGGGTCAGGTCGGCGGCGGTCATGGTGTGATCAACGTACTGGATATCCTGTTCAATAATGGGGCCTTCATCGAGGTCGGCCGTTACATAATGAGCTGTGGCGCCAATAATTTTAACGCCACGGGTATGTGCCTGGTGATACGGGCGGGCGCCTTTGAAGCTGGGCAGGAAGCTGTGGTGAATATTAATGGCTCGGCCTTCCAGTGCCTTGCACAGGTCATTGGAAAGAATTTGCATATAGCGGGCCAGAACTACCAGGTCTACCTTCAGGTCTTCCACCAGCTGGATAATCTGCTGCTCTTGCGCCGGCTTGGTGTCTGCGGTAACCGGCAAATAATGGAAGGGAATATTATACGAAGCGGCCAGGTTTTCGTAATCACGGTGATTGGAACCGATACCCACAATATCAATCGGCAAGGCACCATGATGGGCACGGAACAGCAGGTCATTCAGGCAGTGCCCCTGTTTGCTGACCATAATCAGTACACGGGCTTTCTGTTGTGCATGGTATAAAGCCCAGTTCATGTTGAACTGTTCGCCCAGCGGGGTGAATTTCTGTTTGATGGCTTCCATATCCAGCTCGGTGTCGAGAGAAAAATGGACGCGTAGGAAAAACTGTTTTGTTTCTTCGTCGCCAAACTGTTGGGAATCAAGAATATTGCCATTCAGCTCAAGCAGGAAACCGGATATGGCATGAACAATGCCGGTACGGTCGGGACAGGAAACGGTAAAAATATAATCTTTTTGCATTTTTAATAAGGAATTAGTTAAGCGCCAGCCAGACCTCATCGGCAATGGCAAGGCAGGATGTCAGTCCGGGTGATTCTATCCCGAACAGATTGACCAGATTGGGAACCCCATGATGGGCCGGGCCTGAAATCATGAAGTCGGCAGCGGCTTCGTCTTTGGATACGATTTTGGGGCGAATCCCGGCATAGCCGGGTTCAAGGCGGCCACTGGCCAGTTCTGGCCAATAACTGCGAACGGCGGCATAGAATTGTTCGGCATGGTTTGGATTGACCTCGTATTCTTCCGTGTCAATCCATTCCGTATCCGGGCCAAATTTGGCCTGTCCGCCCAAATCAAGGGTTAAATGAACGCCCAGGCCGGATTCATTGGGCATGGGGTAAATTAAGTGTGAAAACGGGGCTTTGCCGCTTAAGGTAAAGTAACTGCCTTTGCAATAATATTCACCGGGAATGTATTGCGCTGCCAGGCCGTTAAACTGGCGGGCCAGGCTGGGCGCATGCAGGCCGGCGGCATTAATTAGCATATTGCAGCGCAGCTGCATGCCGTCGTTGCCGCCAAATGAACAGGTAAAGCTGCCATCGGTTTCAATAACAACGCTTTCCAGCGGGGTATTGAAAACACATTGCCCGCCTTTGTTTTCAAGGTCGCCCTGCAAGGCCAGCATCAGGCCATGGCTGTCAATAATGCCGGTTGAGGGGGAGAGCAGGGCGGCTTCGCAATGCAGTCCGGGTTCAATCGCAAGCACTTCCGCCCGGTTAAGCCGCTGCAAATCATGAACATGATTGGCTTTGGCCTGGGCTTCAATTTTATC
>JAAYHN010000210.1 GCA_012735395.1 Alcaligenaceae bacterium
ATGGCCTGCGTTATATTTCTTCTGAAAGTAACTCTGATGGCAGTATGAACATTATTGTGACTTTCGAGCAGGGCACAAACCCGGATATTGCGCAGGTCCAGGTGCAGAACAAATTGCAGCTGGCAACCCCCCTGTTGCCGGAAGAAGTGCAGCGCCAGGGTATACGGGTGGTGAAATACCAGCTGAACTTCATGCAGGTGATTGCTTTGGTGGATGAATCCGGCAAGCTGGATGATGCCGACCTGGGTAACTATATCGCTTCCAACCTGCAAGACCCCATTTCACGCGTTAGTGGGGTAGGTGACTTCATGTTGATGGGTTCAAACTATGCCATGCGAATCTGGCTAGACCCCGAAAAACTGCTTAGCTATCAATTGACTCCCGATGATGTGGCCAATGCAATCCGTACCCAGAACGTACAGATTTCATCCGGTCAGCTGGGCGGCTTGCCTGCCCGTGCGGGGGTCCAGCTCAATGCCACGGTGATTGGCAAAACCCGCATGAAAACCGCCGAAGAATTTGATAATATTCTGCTTAAGGTTAATCCGGATGGTTCACAGGTAAGGGTGAGCGATGTGGCCGAGGTTGGCCTGGGTAGTGAAAACTTCTCCATTTCTGGGCAGTTGAACGGTAAACCTGCCGCTGCCCTGGCCATTCGTCTGGCCGCTGGCGGCAATATCCTGGATACTGTGAAAGGGGTGCAGGAAACCATTGACAGGCTGGAGCCTTATTTTCCGGAAGGCGTAAAGGTTTATTATCCCTACGATACCTCACCCATGGTGGAAGCCTCTATCAGTTCGGTAGTGGCAACCCTGCTTGAAGCGGTGGTGCTGGTGTTTCTGGTGATGTACCTTTTTCTGCAAAATTTCAGGGCGACCATTATTCCCACCCTGGCGGTACCGGTGGTGCTGTTGGGAACCTTTGGCATTCTGTCGGCATTCGGGTTCACGATTAATATCCTGACCATGTATGCGATGGTGCTGGCGATTGGCCTGCTGGTGGATGATGCCATTGTTGTGGTGGAAAACGTTGAACGCCTGATGCAGGAAGAAAAACTGTCGGTTTATGATGCCACGGTCAAGTCCATGGGGCAGATCCAGGGGGCATTGATTGGTATTGGTACCGTGCTGTCTGCCGTGTTTGTGCCGATGGCATTTTTCGGTGGTTCTGCCGGTACGATTTATCGCCAGTTTGCCATTACCATTGTTTCCGCCATGGGTTTATCGGTGCTGGTGGCCCTGATTTTTACACCGGCCTTATGTGTAACCATGCTTAAACCGGTAGCGGCAGACCATGGCAATAAAAAAGGTTTCTTTGGCTGGTTTAACCGTACATTCGAGCGCAGCAGCCAAAGCTATGAAAGAGGCGTGATTGGCATTCTTAAGCGTTCCAAACGCTACATGCTGGTGTATTTGCTGATTGTGGCCGGCTTGGGTGTCCTGTTTACCAAATTGCCAACCACTTTCCTGCCTGATGAAGACCAGGGAACCCTGTTCGTTCAGGTCCAGCTGCCACAAAACTCCAGTGCGGAAAGAACCTGGGAGGTATTGGACCAGGTTAATGATTACTTCATGAATGAAGAAAGCGCAGTGGTTGACTCGGTATTTACGGTGAACGGCTTTAACTTTGCCGGACGTGGCCAGAACTCGGGTATTGCTTTTGTACGCCTGAAAGCGTTTGAAGAGCGCCAGGGCGAGGCAACCGATGTGTTCAGTCTGGCACAACGCAGTTATGGCCG
>JAAYHN010000211.1 GCA_012735395.1 Alcaligenaceae bacterium
AGTCTCAGGTCTGCCCCATTTTGACCCGAGACGTTTGCCTTGAAGGAAAAATTAAGCGTATTTCCCTTCGAGACTCCGTAGCCCAAACCGAGCGTTACATCCGTGCTCGTTCGGCGAAATCCTTGTGGTTTATCGTCATAGCGGTCTGCCTGTCGGTTCATCCATTGAAATCCTGTAGTAAGCGTGACTCGGTCATTGACCGCAAACGCCACCGAGGGCGTTAGTAATCCGGCATCCAAAAAGTCATATGGCACTGCCAGCATATTGAATATTTTTGTGCTTGAAAAATCCCGATACTTTATCAGGGAGTTGCTGCAGTGAACACATATAACTGAGCACCCTGGCTTTGAGTTTTCTGGCCGACCTAACCAGTGGCCTACTGTGAACGGCCTGTTTCAGAGCACCAATCAAGTACTCATCCGGGTTCAGTTCTGGTGAGTATGGAGGCAGACAAAAAAGCTCAATCCGGTCTTCATTCTCCTTAACCCAGTCCTTGACCATCAAGGCGTGATGAACCCGTAAATTATCGACAATGAAAAAGACTTTGCGCTTTGCATCCTTGATCAGACGTTTCAGAAACGTAATAAATCGCTGGGCATTCATGGTGCCTTCAAATAAATGAAAGCGTACGGTGCCTTGATTGGTAATGGCTGAAATCATGTTGATAAATGCACGCCTGACACTCAGGTTGATTTCAGGCGTCTATTCTTTCCGGGCATAGCCTCTGCCATGCTGGCAGTCACTACGAATGCCGGTCTCATCTCCCCAGTAAATCTCGGCTTTTTCCTGCCTGGTTCTGGCGCGGACTGCCAGGTAATCGTCGTTCAGCAGCACTTGATTGCTTTCGGATTTTGCTCATGAGCGCGCTTTGAAGGCTTTTGTGGTGTCATTCCCCAACGCATCAGATACGCCCCGACAATTCTGATCGGCATATTGAATTTCAGCGATTGGATATCAATTTTCATGCTGGCATTGTGCATCAATTATGAGAAATATTCATGCCGGGGTAATAAACTAGCGCCACATTTCCTGAATCCATAGACACCCCTTCAAAACATTATATTAATGACCATTAAACATTAACCAGAAAGCAGCATTTTTTTAAAATCAGATACCCCAAAGGAACTAGTAAAATACGATAATAATAGGTTATACGGAGCATTTTTGATTCATTGCCTTTTAAAAAACCAAGAACAAGAAAAAGGATCATTGGAATTACTAATGAAATCATATCTCGCCAATAAAAATTAAACCAATATGATACTAGCAATAATAATATCAAACCGCAGATTGCAAGCACGTCTTTTATTGAAAGCATATAAATTGTATCTAATGATATGCCTGAGACTTATCAGTCACAGGCATAAAGGTTAAATTACCAAGAGCCTACTCCAAAGCTGAAAGCCGCCCCCGTACGCGAAGCACCGTAATAACGTGCAGCACTTAATCCTGGTCCTCCCCAAGCTCCAGCTAAGGTACTCCCTCCGATTGTCAAAACTGCGTCACGCACGTTAAAGCTATTCCCAGCTGCAAGATAGCCCCCATATGACCAAGCACCTATACCCAAACCGGATAAGGCGCCCCAAGGCCCAAACGCACCTTCGGTGTTCTTCATCTCTTCAGATGACAACACAGCCAGTTCCATAGATTGGCTATTGTCCATATTGAAGATCAGGTTAGCATCAGCCAAGTCATTACCATTGGCAGCGAATGCAGGTAAAGAGATAGCACCACTCAAAAGGGTTGCGATAATTGCTTTCTTCATTATTTTTACTCCATGTAAACAACCCAAGAGTCTACAAAACGATTTTCACTATCATCGTTTATCCCTGACAGATCGCTGGAGCGCGCACTTCGATATAAATAGCTGGCTCGCGTATATATTTCCGCATCACGTGTCACCCCATATCTCACACCCAACGTGGCAACAAGAACATCAGTATTACCTTTGAACTCCCCGAATTTTGTTGGCAGTGTAATAAACGAAGTTTCGCCAGTTTGAACAACAATAGGCTCATCCGTTAGCAATTTTTGCCGATCACTATTAGAGTAAGACAGAGAGGTATCGAGCTTGATTTTTCCCTTATCAGTAATAAGGTCTTCAAACTTCTATTTCTTATTTATTACTTATAATTAATAAACCTTACTATAGCTGAAAAACTACTATCAATACGCCTAAGCAGTAAAACTAACCCCTAAAACTTACTTTAGCCCGCATTATTCATGAGGCTGTGAATCAGCCTCTCCGAACAGCTGTTTGACCCTGCTACCAGCAAACCCTATGTTTTGATACTCATTTTTTACTGAACTTACTGGCCTTTTTAACTGATTTTTTGTCACTTTCCAGCTTTCCTGAGCCTGATTTTCGACTCACAGGCAGCCGAACTTCTCGGCTGTTGCCG
>JAAYHN010000018.1 GCA_012735395.1 Alcaligenaceae bacterium
GGGGATGCGCCCCCACTGGGTAAGCATAAGTTTTGCTGTGGGGTTGAGTTTTTTTAGAGATTTTTTAATGCTATTAATGCTGGATGGGTGAACGGCGTCGGTTTTATTTAAAACCAGCACGTCAGCTGCCTGAATTTGTGCTTCACGCACCCCCTCAAATGGGGGCAGCTTCAGCTCAGCTGCGGAAGAGGCAGCACCGGGTACGCTGACCAAAGAAGCTGCAAGGTCAATGGCGTCAACCATAGTGAGCACCAAACCGGGGGTGATTAAATCGCTCAGGTCTTCGAGGGATTCTTTCACATATTCCGGGTTCGCAAGACCTGTGGTTTCGAGAATAAACTCTTGAGCAGGCAGAGCAGATAGCAGGCGTTGCAGGCCAGGGCGTAGGCTATCGGCCAGCGAACAACACACACAACCCTCGTCAAGTTCTTCAACCACAGTTTCGCCCTGAAGCAGGACGGCATCAAGCCCTACTTGCCCGAATTCATTTTGCATAACCCCGGTAAAGCGATTTTTATCGTGCAGGAAGTTGAGCCATTCTTGCAGCAGGGTGGTTTTGCCCGAGCCTAAAAAACCCGTAAGCACATGCAGCACCGGAAGGGTGCTGTTGAGAGTGTTTTTATTACGTTCCTTTTCAAGGGGCAGGGCGTTTAAGCGGTGAGATAGACTGTCACCGCCTGGAACGGGTTTACCAACTGTTGCTTGCATTTTTGTTAAAATACCACCCGCATGCGGCTGGCGGGTTACTTGACCGTCAGTTTCGACCACTTCATCGTCCCAGCGGGAATGCCCGGCGTTAAAGGTACATTTTGTGTTAAAAATTTCTTCCAGCGAGTTGGCCAGGACTGCCAGCAGGGGCAGGAAAATTTTAAATGCGCGATATTCACTTTCAGCTGCACCCGGTTTAACCACTGCCTGCCCGCTGCTATTAAAAATACCATTTTGGTTGATGATGCGTCTTACAGATGGTGCTTCAAGGCGCAGGGAAAGACCTGAGCCGTCAAGGGCTGTTTCCATATAAAGATTGCCCGATAAGAAGGACAAAGCACGGTCAAAATATTGTTCTTGTGTAAAGTTACGAACCAGCAGGGGGTAGTCTTTCTGCATGGCGTTATTTAATGCTATCAGGGGGAAAAAATCGAGGAGCTTTGAACTGCTTTCAGGAAAAATAAAAAGCTTGAACAAGCCTTGTATACCCTGCTTTTGCGGCAGGCTTATTTCTTTATCAAACATAATGCCAAAAGTATGTGGGCTGCTTGCCACCCGACAGGTCCAAGCGGGACGGCCTGCGTTGTTGGGCAAAATACCACGCCAGCCTATGCGTCTGGCTTTGGAGCGCTCAAAATAGGCGCGGATAAATATGGCATTGAGTATTGCGGCAGATTCACTATTACCTTGATTATCTTCTGGCAGCAGAAGCGTGCGAGGGAAAAGGGTGGAGAGCTTCATGCTATTGTCTTTAGGTTTTGCGGCCCGTTCGAAGCCGGGCCGCATGTTTTTATTTAAGCCGGAAAGGTAATGATATCTCCATTACCCAGATAGTTTTGTGACTTGGAGCGGAAGCGTGCCGTGCCTTTTACCACGGGGTAGCCGGCGTCAACAAACTTGTTCGCTGTAATTAGACCGGTACAGTGGTTGCAGCCCACGCGCTGAATATCCCACTTTTTTAGACCGATTACCAAGTCGTCGTATTTCGGATCCCAGTCGTCAAAGGGCGAGATGTGCAGTCCGCCATAAAGGCCATAGAACTGGTCTTTTTCATATTGTAGTTCACGGTAGGCGGTGTCGGCAAAGAGCACAATGCCCTGGTGGCAGCAGCCAGTTACGCTAAGCAGGCCAACATCTTTAATGTTGAAGTACAGCGATATTTCGCCGAACACTCGGAAGATGATGGGCACTTCAAAGGAGTATGCGGCCATGCCGGGTTGCACTCTGGTTAAGCCCTTTTTAAGCTCGGTGATCTTGCCAACGTGGCCGGAGTCTTTAATATACTGCTTGCCTTCGGGGTAGAAGGTGCCAGGTATATAAAGAGGTATATCCGGGCGGTATTTAGTGGTTACGGGCAGCCCCCAGTAGTGGTCCATGTGCTCATGGGTGATGAATAGTGACTCAATTTCACCGTTAGCCAGCATGTTATCAATACCTTCACGCTTAAAGCAGATATCCATCCACTCATATGACCATCCGGTATCAAAGAGGTACTTGGTCTTTTTACCGTCCATGGCTTCAACTTCAACCAAGCAGGCATAACCACCAGCATTGTCAGCGTCCACAGAGGCTTCTTTGGCAATGGCCCAGGCTTCTTCCAGTTTGTTAGGTAGTAGGTGTTTAATTTTAGCGATACCATCGGCATAGTTGCCTTTGCCAATGCCCTTGCTGTTACCAAAAGGCGCCCAGTTAAAAGTATATTGGTCAACCAGAAGTCCGCCAGCACCGCTAACATTTTTCATAAAAATATCGTTATCAAACCAGCTTGTTTCAGAGATATTGGTGATTTTTACTGATTTACATACACCTATATCAGCCATTTGACGCTTTACCTGGGGTAAAAACTTGGTGCGGATGGGTGTGTAAGAAAAAGCTCCCATAGCACCCATGACCCCTGCTCCTAGGCCTAATGCAGCCCCTTTGAGAAAGTCACGTCTATTTATTGGTGACATAAGTCCCTCCTGTTTTAATTAATGAGGTTAATGGCGCTGCTGATTATTGGAATTAACATTACTATTGCAAAGTATATCGCCACGCCAATTAGTGCACCGGTAGCCAAGCCGGGGTTCATGCCCGGAGTCCAGCGATGTCGCTCGGCCAGTACAATTTCTTCACGCTCAATTTCATCAGCTGTTTTAATTTCTAGTTTCCAGCCCGGCCAGTTATCCATAAACCAATGGTTGATCAGCCAGATATTGATCAGCCAGATTGTTGGAATCATGGGGAACTGTTGTGGATGAGAGAAGCCTTTCTGGGTGCCCAGGAAGAGATGTGCATACTTGTAGTAAAGCACATAAAGTACCAGCCCGCCCACAATGACGATGCCTGTGCGGATAGCCATGTTAACCGGGGTGCTGAACTTGGTCGGCCAGTTGCCAAAGTAGAATTGCAGGCAAAGAGCGGGAACCAAGAAGAAGATTGCCATTTCACCAACGTGCAGCCAGCGCCAGTCAGGGGCGGCATCACGACGGTGACCGCGAATAGATTCACCCCAGGCCAGTTCCTGACTATACCAGAAGAACAGGCATAGAGCCCAGGCTATTGCCAAGATGCCTACAAAAAGAGCAATGCGGCGTAGCCAATTATTTTTAATGAGTACAAAGGGGTAGCGTTCCCAAATACCTTCCATAAACCATACCACAACAGTACAGCACATAATCCAAGCCACGTGGAAGTTGCCGGATACAGTATTGGCAAAGTTTTCCCAATATGGGGGAGCAATAGAGGTAAAATACTGCCACGGATAATAGAGAATACCCATGTGCAGATGCATGGTCATCAGGTAAATGAGCAGCACTACTAAAAGAGTGGCCAGCCAAATGCTCAGGCCGCGAACAGGCTGTCCAAGTTTGCTCCAGGGTTCACCCTCAAGGGCTATCAGCCAGGCCGGGCTGATCCATGAAGCGATAACTGCAACCATCATGCTGGCTTGAGCCGCATATTCAACCGCATAAAACTCTGTGATGCCCGGCAGTTTTTGGAGCTGCTCTGGGTTAAAATAGGCCATAGAGAAGTTGCCAAGTACTCCTTCAAAAAAGCCCTTAATCACCAGCAGCATGATGCCAACGGCAATACAACTTAGCACGATACCTTTTTGAACAGGGTGCGCGCTCTTCATCCAGTTACGTTTGAAGGGCCAGAAATCGAAAATATAGGCCATCCAGATGAGTATGATTAACAGCCAACGGCAATAGTTATAGCCTACATAAGGCGTGTAAAGGCGCATAATTCCACGCGGATCTTGCACAACCCACCAGGAAATAGCGAAAATTACCAGAGTAAAGGCAAGTGTTACCAATGCTGGTATCGGCCCACTCCAACGTTTGACCAACCTACGCTCCTCAAGAAAAGGAATTTGGTTGCTGGACATGACATCCCTCCTGTGTTCGGTTACATGTCACAAGGTTTAAATTAAAAATATATTCCCCAGCCATACGTCTTGATACCTGTTTGTTTCAGCTGTCCAATTACTTCCTTCGTTGCACAAGGTTTTTACC
>JAAYHN010000212.1 GCA_012735395.1 Alcaligenaceae bacterium
CCTGGAATCCATCCACTCGTCCTCCATTGATCTCGGGCTTGAACGTGTCAGCAAAGTGGCACAGCAGCTGGATATAAACTGGTCAGGCATAAAAATCATTGTAGGTGGCACCAACGGCAAGGGTTCTACCTGTGCCATGCTCGAGTCCATTTATCTGGCTGCCGGCTATACCGTTGGCATGTATACCTCACCACATCTCATTCATTTCAATGAGCGTATCCGGCTTAATGGCGAGATTGCACAAGACAGCCAGATTATCCATGCGCTTAACCTGATTGAAAACAATCGCGGGGGGGTTACCCTTACCTATTTTGAGTACACGACACTGGCGGCGCTTCTTCTGTTCAAGCAGAATAATGTTGATGTTGCCATACTGGAAGTCGGGCTGGGTGGCCGACTGGATGCCGTCAATATTGTAGATGCAGACTGCTCCATCATTACCAGTGTCAATATTGACCACACCCAATGGCTTGGTAACACCCGTGAAGAAATCGGCTTCGAAAAGGCGCATATTTTCAGGGCAGGCAAGCCGGCAATCTGCAGTGACCCTGAACCCCCCCGGTCTTTACTAAATTACGCTGAAAAAACGGGGGCCGATTTATGGCTCTTTGGCAGGGACTTCAACTATTCCGGTGACAAACAGCAATGGGCATTTGCCGGTCGCTCACAACGCCGCAATGCCTTGGCTTATCCGGCTTTACGGGGTGCCAACCAGTTGCTGAATGCGTCTGCCGCACTGGCTGCCATTGAGTCTCTTAAACACCGGCTGGCAGTTCCTGTCCAGGCAATACGGGAGGGCTTGTTGCAGGCTTCTTTACCCGGTCGTTTTCAAATTTTACCCGGGCAACCTACGATTGTTCTTGATGTGGCACATAATCCGCATGCCGCTGCCGTCCTGGCACACAATCTCGACGGGATGGCTTATTTTCCGTATACCCACGCCGTTATTGGCATGCTAAATGACAAGGATTGTGATGAAGTCCTGCAAAAAATGGGAAGGCGCATTGATCACTGGTACTGTGCCAGTTTACCTGGTGAAAGGGCACGCTCCGGCCAGGAAATCGCCAGTAAAATCAGCACGCTTTTCCCGCCAGACAAAGACGGCCTGCCTACCGTAACGGTTTGCGATACACCTGTAAGTGCTTTTGAATCTGCACGGGACAAAGTAACTGATAATGATAGAATTGTAGTTTTCGGTTCATTTTTAACGGTTGCGGCCGTTTTGCAAAAGCTCAACAGAGGGTGAGTTTATAAACTCACCAAACAAGGATTTTTATGGGTTTGTTCAATTCACAAAATAATCAGGGCCAACACTCACGATCACGTTCACGCATGAGTGCTTCCGAGCAGCAGGCATTGAAAGTCAAGGCACGCAATCGCCTGATTGGTGCCATCGTATTGATTGTATTGGCAATTGTTGTCATCCCTCTGGTTCTTGACACAAATGACCAGCCAAATGTAATACAGCAGCGGCCCCCCATGGCACCATTGGTGGCTGGCAATAACCAACAAAACAATAACACCGCAGGAACCCTGTCAGTTACTATCGCTCCAGGTGTCGAGTCCAACGGAACTACCTCTACTTCGCAACTGGTTAATACTGATGGAACGGTTTCCGGTGATGTCCAGGCAACGGGTTCTGTTGCTTCCAATACGGCACTCATGCCAGAAACCACAACCATTCCAGAGGTAGAGTCTGTTGCTTCCGGCACAGCAACACAAACAGATAACAACACGGCCAGAGCTGAACCCCCCGTGCAACGTCAGCCAGAGCCGCCAAAAGAAATTGCCAAAAAAGAAACACCTGTACGTAATAAGCCTGCGGAAATTAAAAAACCGGATAGCCGCAGCACAATCCGGGATACCGAACGCACTGATGATGGTTCCCGTGCTCTAGCCTTACTGGAAGGAAGAAGTCCCACAAGCAGGCCTGCTCCTTCTACCAAGGTAACCAGTGGCAATTACTCCTTGCAGGTGGCATCTTATTCTTCAGCCCAGGACGCACAGGCCCGCCGTGATAAACTGCTTGCTTCCGGTGTTTCCAATGCTTATGTACAGAATGCCCTGGTTAACGGAAAACAGCAGTATCGCCTTCGGGTTGGGCCTTTCAATTCCCGGGAAGCGGCCCAGGCGGCACAAACCCGTTTGCGCACACTTGGTTACGATAACGGGTTTATTTCATCCAACTAGGTTAAAGCGCTCGTGACTGAATTTGATTACGTTGCACTGGGCATTGTGGTGCTGTCCGGTTTGCTCGGGCTAATGAGAGGTTTTCTGAAAGAATTCTTCTCATTGGTTGCCTATATAATCGCATTTGCCGGCTCATTTTGGTGGGGGCCACGTGTGTATCCCCATGTTCAACAATATATAGACAATTCACTGCTTAGTATGGGTATCGGTTACGGACTAACCTTTATTGCCATATTGCTGGTGGTTGGCTTGCTGAATGTGGTTTTAGGCACCTTAATTGAAAAAACGGGCTTAGGGCCTGCCGATCAGGGTTTGGGTGTTTTTTTTGGTATAGCACGAGGTGTTCTGATCGTGCTTGTACTTGTCATAATTGCAGGGTACACACCCTTACCGGAAGAGCAGTGGTGGGTCAACGCACGCTTTTCGGGTCCAGCGGTTAATCTTGTAAAACAAATAGAACTTTATTTACCAGAACATATAGCGGCATATTTGCCCTATCAGCAAGTTTCTTCTCTTCAAATAGAATAGGTATACACAAAATGTGTGGAATAGTCGGGATCGTCGGTCGCTCTCCTGTTAATCAATTGGTCTATGACAGTTTGTTGCTGTTACAACACCGTGGGCAGGATGCAGCGGGAATTGCAACAGCAAATGGCAATAACTTCAATATGTTCAAGGCACATGGCCTGGTAAGGGATGTATTCCGGACCAGAAACATGAGGGCTTTGCCGGGTAATACAGGAATAGGGCAGGTTCGTTACCCGACTGCCGGGTCCAGCGACAGCCTTGAGGAAGCCCAGCCTTTTTATGTCAATGCTCCCTTTGGTATCACCTTTGCGCACAACGGCAATTTAACCAACTGGCTTGAGTTGCGTGAGTCATTGTTTAAAGTGGACAGGCGTCATATCAATACCAATTCTGATTCCGAAGTCCTGTTAAATGTACTTGCCCATGAGCTTCAAACTGCGGCGGAAGGGGTATCCCTGGATACGGTTGCCATTTTCAGGGCGGTTTCCGCACTGCATAAGCGTGTGAAAGGGGCTTATGCGGTGATCGCGCAAATTGCCGGTTATGGCATGCTGGCATTTCGTGATCCCTTTGGTATTCGTCCGTTATGCCTGGGCCATCTTGAAACAGAGGCCGGTCCGGAATGGATGGTGGCTTCCGAATCAGTGGCCATGGAAGGTAGCGGTTTCAATTTTGTACGCGATATAGAGCCAGGTGAGGCCGTATTTATTGATCTCGACGGGAAAGTAACGTCACAGCAATGTGCCGATAACCCTGTCCTTACCCCCTGTATCTTTGAATATGTTTATTTTGCCCGTCCCGATTCCACCATTGATGGCGTTAACGTTTACAATGCACGCCTCAAAATGGGTGAATATCTTGCCAACAAGGTCGCCAGGCAAATACGCCTGAGCGATATTGATATCGTGATGCCCATACCTGATTCCTCTCGTCCGGCCGCCATGGAGCTGGCCTCACACCTGAAGCTGGAGTACCGTGAGGGTTTCATTAAAAACCGTTATGTTGGCCGTACATTTATTATGCCTGGCCAGGCGGTGCGTAAAAAATCAGTCCGCCAGAAACTGAATGCCATGAGCGTGGAGTTCAAAGGCAAAAATATCCTGCTGGTAGATGACTCGATTGTACGGGGTACAACCAGTCGTGAAATTGTTGATATGGCACGTGCAGCGGGTGCTAAAAAAGTTTATTTCGCGTCTGCCGCTCCCGCTGTGCGCTACCCTAATGTATACGGGATTGACATGCCCACACAAGACGACCTGATTGCAACTGGCAGGACGCCCGAAGAAGTGGCACGGGAAATTGGTGCCGATGCGTTGGTTTATCAGGATCTTGATGATCTGAAACAGGCCATCAAAGACCTGAATCCAAATATCACCCAGTTTGAGGCTTCCTGCTTTGATGGCAATTATATTACCGGTGATATTGATGAAGCCTACCTGAAGCGCCTGAGCGACAGTCGCAAGAAACCGGTTGTCAGTGCAGAACAGGCAGGTGGTTTACAGTTTAATCTGGGCTACGGTGCAAACAACGGCTCTAATTACTAAGCGTTATTTTGGTGGCATTACTTTTTTACCAATGCCACCAAAAACGCCACTAACAATACGGCAAATAACGCCAGGCTCCATAAGGCATACTCTATGCCCAGCAAATCAGCCCTGGCATCCATGCAGGTTGCGTAAATACCAAATAACCATGGGATAGCACCGTCCAGCCCTGTCATTCTGGACATAAAACGATCGGCAAAAGTCATGTCACAAGAAAACATTTCTGATGCGACACTATATTGGTACCAGGCAGCCAGCATGCCGCCAATGGCCGTTAGACTGCCTGCCAATGCAAGACACTTTTTAATCAGCAAAGGCCTGAATAAATTGCCAAGCAAACAAATGGCGGCAATACACAAAAACAGCAGGCGCTGGAAAACGCACCAGGCGCAGGGGGGCATATCGAAATAATGTTGTGATACAAGTGCAAAGCCAACCGCAGCCAGACAAAGTAAAGCAATGATATTTAATATTTTTTGAGTCATTTCTTGATAATTAATGAAGTTTGGCAAGCTCGCCGTACAAGGCAAGAATAAGTTCATATAAACCATTCCAAACGATTTGCACGCCAATACAAAGCAGAATGAATGCAGATAATCGCATAAAAACGGCTGTGCCGGTAGTGCCTAATTTATATAAAAAACGGGCGGCAAAACGCAGGCATAAATAAACAACCACTGCCACAACAGCGATACCTAAAAATGTACCCGTCAAATTTAGCACACTATAGGTCGTGCTTGAACTTTTCAGGGTGGCTCCGACCGTAATTGCGGCGGCAATACTGCCTGGGCCGCAGGTAATAGGGAAAGTCAATGGAAAGAAGGCCCGGTTATTTGCCTTTTCCATGGTGAAATTCTCGGCCAGTTTTTCTGCGTGTTCGGTATCGCTATCTTTGGCATTAAGCAATTGCCAGGCGCTGGCAACCACCA
>JAAYHN010000019.1 GCA_012735395.1 Alcaligenaceae bacterium
CATCTGCTAGTGCTGCTTTATTTTTTTTATTACTATAAAGCTCTCGAAAACGTTTAGATATATTTTCTTTATCTCTGGTATATACTCTTTGCAAGTAATCTATACGAAAGTGCGCTTCTATGGCTGATAGTAAGGTAAGTGCTGTGTTTTTATTTAACTCTTCAATTCTTGAGTTAAGTTCATTTTTTAATTCAGCGGTAGTGTAGCCAATAAAATAAATATTAGTATTTTTGTAAAAAAGTCGTAGTGCTTTTTCAGAAACAATATAATGCTCTTCAATTTCTTTAATAGTTAGCTCAGCGCTAGAGAAAGAAATTTTTTTATCTTTAGCCATTCGTAACTTCCATAATTACTGAATAAATGGTCTCTTCATTTACAGGCTGGAATTTTCGTGCAGGAGGAGCAGAAACAAATTTCCATTCCCATGTTTTGGATAACGCTTTTTTTTCTTCTGATTTGTGTGTTGATTCTAGGTTTTCACTTTCTGGCTTCCGTGGAGGGTCATTTACATTTCTGGCATTTGCGTCAACAAGTACCAATTGTGCAGAACCTAAACGTCCGGCAATATCAACTCTTCCTTTAGCACCAATTAAATTGGTGCCAACAGGAGTTAAAATAACTTGTTCATTACCCAGATTAATTATCATTTCTGGAGCGGTATAACTGCCAATATATTCTTCTGTTATACTCACGTTTTGATAATTTATAGTAATAATACCTTTAGCAATATATTCTGCTAAGTATGAATTAAATTTTTCGTAAAGTTTATTAAGGTAAGCCAGCCATTCATTCTTTTTTGTCTCCCAATCAATCGCTTGGGTTTCTTTTTTTTGCTGATCTACACGTTTCAAAAATTCGTCAAAATCCTGTTTTGTCATTTTTTATCCTGTCAGATTATTGAATTATTATAACAGTACCTAAACAGGTTTATTTACTACTTGGATGATATTGTCACCAAGGAAAATCAAGTATATTTTTATATCTAATTTTTAGATTATGGTTAACTCATAACATTTAACAACGGATAGGATAATACGGGGAGCTGGTTCCCACGCTCTGAACAGCCCCAAAAAGTTGGACACTTATTTAATTTTTGGGGGCAGTTCACAGGAGCATGGGAACCGATGCGTGTCACTCCGCTTTTTTGGACTTGTCTTCTTGCGGCATTTCAATTTTGACTTCAAGTACTTCAAGGGTATCTTTGCGATCCAGCTGAACCTTGATGTCATCAGCGTTGATTTTGATGTATTTGGAGATGACTTCAATCAGCTCTTTTTGCAGGGCTGGCAGGTAATCGGGTTCGGTGCTGTCTGAACTTCGTTCACGTGCCAGAATGATTTGCAGGCGATCTTTGGCTACGCTGGCCGATGACTTTTTTTCTCCGAGAAAAAACTTGAGGAATGACATGCTTATTTCCCCCCGAAGAGGCGTTTGAGTAAACCCGGTTTTTCGTATGCGGTAAAGCGAAGGGGTTTTTCTTCACCCAGGTAGCGGGCAACGATGTCCTGATAGGCTTCGGCGACATCGGTGTCTTTCAGGTGAATGGCTGGCAGGCCCGAGTTGGAGGCTTGCAGCACCGCTTCTGATTCAGGAACCACACCAATCAGCTTGATGCGCAGGATATCTTCAATATCTTTTAACGACAGCATTTCGCCTTCTTCAACTCGCTTGGCATTGTAACGGGTAAGTACCAGGAATTCTTTAACCGGTTCTTTGGACTCTTCTGCCCGTTTTGATTTTGAAGAAAGAATACCCAGAATGCGGTCGGAGTCACGTACGGAAGAGACTTCGGGATTGGTTACCACCAGGGCGTCATCGGCAAAGTAGGCCGACATGAGGGCACCGGTTTCAATACCGGCCGGTGAGTCGCAAACGATATATTCAAAACCCATGCCCTTGAGCTCATCAAGAACCTTGGCCACCCCTTCTTTGGTTAAGGCATCTTTGTCACGGGTTTGGGAAGCGGGCAAGATAAACAGGTTTTCCAGTTGTTTATCTTTGATAAGCGCCTGGTTCAGGGTGGCTTCGCCCTGGATGACGTTGACGAAATCGTAAACAACGCGACGTTCGCAGCCCATGATAAGGTCAAGGTTGCGTAAACCAACGTCAAAGTCGATAACAGCGGTTTTGTGGCCCCGCATAGCCAAGCCTGCAGAAAAACTGGCGCTGGTAGTCGTTTTACCTACACCACCCTTACCTGATGTGACAACAATAATACGTGCCATGAAAAGATGTTCCTGTAATCTTTAAAGTGCCATTATCTTACAGCATAATGACGCAATTCAACTGTAAAAAAAATAAAATTGACGCTTGTTACTAATGCTCATTGTTTGCAATGAATGTAAGTCTTTCTTCCTCAAGCTCAATAATGACGGGTTGCCGGATCAGGTCGTGATTGAAGTCGGCATCAATCAGCCGGTAAATGCCGGCGATGGCCACCAGTTCGGCATCAAGCTGTGATGTGAAAATCCTTGCCTGCGTGTTGCCACGGGCACCGGCAATTGCTTTGCCGCGTAACGGCCCGTAAACGTGGATATTGCCATCGGCAATAATTTCAGCGCCACGGCTGACGGCACCAATCACAATCAGGTCGCTGTTCTGGGCATAAATACGCTGCCCGGAACGCAGCTGTCGTTTGACAACCATGGTTGGCACCGCCTGAGGCGGCTCTTCGCGTGGCTCTGGCGCAGGGGCCGGTGCTGCATGCGCTACAGGTGGTGGTTCGGCAGGTACCCGGCCTGCATTGGCCGGGGTGGACAGGGTTACCGGAATAAGCCCGGCTTTGCGGGCGCTTTCCTGGTTACTGCCTTCGGCCATGACGCCAATAACCTGCAGTTTGCTGGCATGCAGGTGGTCGGCAAGGGCCGCCCACTCTATGGGTTCCGTGATGCCACTGGCATCAATCACGACGGTTTCGTTTTCAAACAGGCTGCCGGCTTCGGCCATTTTTTGGGTGATGGCCTGCTTGAGTTCGGCCAGATTGCCGCTTTTAAGAACAACCCGTAAGGCAAACAGTGAGGCGCTTTTAAAAATAAGCGCCGGACTTGTGTTTGGTTTGTTGGTCACGTTATACCTGCAAAGTAAATGTTGAACCCATTATTAAACCCATGAATCACGCAGGGTCACGCTGCGGTTAATGACAGGCGCTTCTGCGGTAGAGTCCTGGTCGGCGGTAAAGTAGCCCAGACGCTCAAACTGCCAGCGTGCGCCCGGTTTGGCTTGTGTGCCGGGTTCAAGCCAGCCCTTTATGGTTTGCATTGAGTTGGGATTGATGCAGTCAAGGAAGTTTTTATCGTTGCCGTCGGGGTGCGGGTCACTGAACAGGCGGTCATAAATGCGGAATATGGCCGGGATGGCAAACTCGCTGCTGATCCAGGTGATATTGCCTTTGACCTTGACGCTGTCGGCACCGGCGGTACCGCTTTTGGTGTCGGGCAGGTATTCGGCATGGACTTCAATGACATTGCCGTTTTCATCTTTGACGCAACCGGTGCAACGTACCACATAGGCATATTTCAGGCGCACCAGGTTGCCAGGGAACAGGCGGAAGTATTTTTTAGGCGGTTCTTCGCGGAAGTCGTCTTGTTCTATCCAGAGTTCACGGGTGAACGGGAATGAACGTTTGCCCTGTTCGGGATTGTGCGGGTTTTTGGCTGCGTTACATTCTTCCTGCTGGTTTTCAGGGTAGTTGGTAATGACCAGCTTGAGCGGGTTCAATACCGCAACGGCACGGTCGGCGACCGGGTCAAGGCAGTCACGCAAGGCCTGCTCAAGAATGCTGTAATCAATACGGGAGTCTGATTTTGAAACCCCGATGCGTTCACAGAACAGGCGCAGGGATTCGGGGGTATAACCGCGACGGCGCAAGCCGGCCAGGGTTGGCAGGCGTGGGTCGTCCCAGCCATTGACGTGGTTTTCTTTTACCAGTTGCAGAAGCTTGCGCTTGCTGGTAACCACATGGTTCAGGTTTAAACGGGCGAACTCATATTGTTTGGGCAGGGGGTCATTCAGTTTGCCCAGTTCCACCAGCCGTTCAAGAACCCAGTCGTAAAAGGGGCGCTGGTCTTCGAATTCGAGCGTGCAAATACTGTGGGTAATGCATTCAAGGGCGTCTTCTACCGGATGGGCAAAGGTGTACATGGGGTAAATGGGCCACTGGTCACCGGTACGGTGGTGACGGGCATGGCGGATACGGTAAATGACCGGGTCACGCATATTGATATTGGGCGATGCCATATCTATTTTGGCGCGCAGTGCCATGCTGCCATTGGGGTGCTTGCCTTCGCGCATTTCGGTAAACAGTTGCAGCGATTCTTCGACCGGGCGATCGCGCCAGGGCGAGTTGGTGCCGGCAGAGGTAAGGGTGCCACGCATGGCACGCATTTCGTCGGGGCTTTGCTGGTCTATGTATGCATGGCCGGCACCAATTAATGCCCGGGCAAAATCATACATATAGTCAAAATAATCACTGGCAAAGTACAGGTTGTCCTGATTGTTGTTGTTCCAGCTGAAACCGAGCCACTGGACGGTGTCTTTGATGGCGTCAACGTATTCCTGTTCTTCTTTTTCGGGGTTGGTGTCGTCAAAGCGCAAATGGCAGACGCCACCGTAGTCTTTGGCCAGCCCGAAATTCAGGCAAATACTTTTGGCATGACCGATATGCAGGTATCCGTTGGGTTCGGGTGGAAAACGGGTGCGGATTCTGGCGGGATCGCGAGGGGCACCGGACTGTACCGAGGCCGGGCCAGGTACGCCAGCCCATTTTTTGGATTGGAAACGGCCGGCACTCAAATCATTTTCAATAATGGTTCGCAGGAAATTGGAAACAGGTACGTCAGTGGAGAAATCAGTCATACAGAAAATTTATCAATAAATCATGAAATAACGTACATTTTGCCACGTTCCGGGGTTAGACTCACAGGGAATAATCATACTTAAACAAAATAGTTAGCTAATACATGTTTATGCTTGGAATTTCACCACTTTTGATTGCTGAATGGCAGTTTTTTTGCGCTCTCGGTTTCTTTTCCGTTTTTGCCTGTATCCTGTTTGCTTCGATCTGGATGCTGTTTGGCTTGAAACTGGCCTGGCATCGATCGCGGCAAAATGTCTGGATTGATGTCTACCGTTTTTGGGTCAGGATATTTGCCCTGTCCCTGGTTGTTTGTATGTCCGCGTCCATTCCCCTGTTAATACAGCTTGGTACGCTCTGGCCCAATCTGTTAATGAAAATAGCGGGGGTGGCGGTGCCCTTGCTTTGCCTGGCTATTTTGCTGGCCTTTGTATGCAGGCTGATATTCCTGAATGTCATGCTTTACTGGCAAAATAAAATTGCCGCACATTGGCATACCTTATCGGTCTTGCTGTCTGCATTGGGTATAAGCGTTATTTTTTATTTGATCATTAGCCTGCAGGCCTGGATGGGACTGCCACAGGGAACGGTAAAAACAGAGGGCAGTATGGTGGTTTACGATTGGCTGGCTGTTTTATTCCATCATGAAATTCCCTGGCGTTTATTACTGGTTTTTGCCGGTTCAAGCCTGAGCCTTGGTTTTATGATGATGGGGGTAAGTGCCTGGCAGGCTTTGTATCGCCCCCTGAACCAGGCCGAGCAGCAAAGTTTTAATATAGGCGTGGCACTGGCTTTATATGGCTTTGCTTTTTTTCTGGGAATAATGCTGTTTCAGTCCGAGCTGTTTTTTATTGCCTTCGAAAATGAAGGCTGGCGTTATTTATGGCGGGCGGTTATTGCATTGCTGTGTGTAATGGCCTTACAGCTGGCTTTGGTCTGTTTTTACAGTATGCTGAAAACCAGAGGGGTTTCAAGGTTTCCGCTGCTTTTGCAAAGAGGGTGCGCCGGTATGACCTTTTCCGGCTGGCTGTTAATTGTTTTTGTGGGGGCCTTGTCTTTTTTCCGGAATCTGCCTTTTATTGTGCAGGGGCAAATTGCCTTGCAGGAAGTTTTTCAGAATCCGGGTCTGCCCGTGCTGTCTGTTACATCCCTTATTTATTTGCTTGTTTATATGGTTGTCGGGGCGGGTTTTGTCATGATGATTTATCGTGCAGCTCGTTATGGGGTTGTGCCCGTTCGTAAAACAATAGGGGGTACGGCATGAATATGAATGAGCTGGCGGGGTTGTTGGGGCTGAGTGTTTATGATCCGGTATTCTGGATGCCATTGCTATGCCTGGGCGTATTTCTTTTAATGGTGTTGCTGGGTACCGTTTTTGACGGTTTTGATCTTGGCGTGGCCTTATGGCTGCCTTTTGCCGGAGAGCATAAAGACCGGCTGGTTAATTTATTGGGCCCCTGGCGCAATATTAATGAATTTTGGTTATTGTTTGGCATGGTCTTTTTTCTGGCCGCTTTTCCCAAGGCCTGGGGCTTTGTTTTCAGCATGATGTATTGGCCCCTGGTTTGTATCGGTATCGGGGCCCTGCTGCGGAATGTTTCTTTTGAGTTTCGTTTGCGCTCGGCCGATTCGCTGCGGCGTTTCTGGATGTTGCTTTTTTTTGCCGGTTCCGTCATGAATGCGTTCGGACAGGGGTGGCTGCTGGGTAAGCTGGTGGTTGGATTCCGGGTGGAAGAAGGTTACGGCTTGTTTGCCTTATTGGTTGCCTTTGGCATGCTGGCCCTGTATATGTTGTTGGGGGCAGCCTGGCTGATAATGCGGGTAGATGGGGGTTTGCAGCAAGAAGCGATTGGCTGGGCCAAACGTACGGTACGTGTGGCAGCAGGTGGGGTAATTGCCATTATGGCCGGCATGGGTTTAAGCAATATGGGCATTTTTTACAAGTGGGCCCTGATCGATACGTTTTCGGTGGTGTTTCCGGCCTGGGTCGTGATTTTAAGTGTTTTTGCCCTGATTGAAATGTTGTTGAAACAGGCGCATAAAAGTGAATGGTTAAGCAGGTTGCCGTTTTTATTATTAATACTGCTTGCCGGTATAAGCCTGGGTGGTGTGGCCTATAGCTATTTCCCATTCCTGGTTTACGATGAGCTGAGCCTGTGGGACAGCATTGATTCTATCGTGACGTTACGGTATGTGGTGTGGGGCATGATTATGGTGTTACCCGTGCTGCTGGTATATATTGCCTGGTCTTATGGTGACGTTTTTGACAAGCTGCGCAGTTAGCTTACCAGCGGCAGGGTGATTTTTACATGCAGGCCGCCGGTTTCGCTGTTGCGCAGTTCCAGCGAGCCGTGGTGGGCTTTTACAATGCTGTTTGCCAGCGCCAGCCCCAGGCCGACGCTGCCTGTCAGGGTGCGGGCAGAATCCAGCCTTGAAAATGCCCTGAGCGCTTCGGTGCGGCGTTCCGGTGGTATGCCGTTGCCATGGTCGCAAACGGAAATAACCGCCTGCCTGTTTTCCATTTGCATATCCACTTCAACGGGCGGTTTGCCATGTTTAAGGGCATTGCTTATGAGGTTGTCAAGCAGCCTTCCCAATGCCAGGGTATCTGCATTTACAAAGGCTTTTGCTGCCGGCATGTGTTTCAGGAAAACAGGGCTGCCGGCACCTTCCCATGATGAAACACGTTCATCAAGCCAGGTGTTAAGCTCGAGTTTGGCAAGGGTGTAGGTGCCAGGGTCAGAGCCACGGACATAACCAATGAACTGGTCTATCATGTGCTGCATATCCTGTACATCGTTGCGCATGCCTTCTTTCAATGAAAGGTCGTCGGTCATTTCAAGCCGGAGCCACATACGTGCCAATGGGCTTTTCAGGTCATGGGGCAGGCCGGCCAGCAGGGTTTGCTGCACAACTTTGGCTTCTTCCAGTGCGTCCAGCATGGCATTGAAGCTTTCGCCCAAAACCCGGGTTTCGGTCGGGCCTGCCGGTGTGACCCTTTCGGGGCGGCCTTGGGCAAGCTGGTCGGCGGCCGTTTTCAGGCGGGTGAGCGGGCGGGTAATATGCCAGGCAAAACCGGCAGCCAGGGCAATCAAGAGTAAATTGATGCTAAGCCAGGCAATGATGATGGCTTCTATATTGGGGGGTTCAATCCGGTCTAGCGGAATGACCAGCCATTCACGAATAACGGTATTGTCATTCTCATTGAGCTGGGGCATGAGGGAAATATAAATGCGGGGTTCTTCACCGCGTGACAGGCCTACCCGGGTGCCATCATTAAGCTCACGGTTAAGGTGATTGATAAGATTGCGCAGGCTGTTGCGTATGTCGCCGCTGGGGTAGTCATGCCTGTCCCTGCCTGGGCCATGCATGTTTGAGGAACGGCCCTGATCGGCAGGGGTGCTTCTGAAACTTTGGGTAAAGCGGGTATCCTGGGGAAGCTGGCGGGACCATAGCCGCCATTTTTTTTGAGATGCTTCTTCAATGAATTTGGCCCGGTTTTCGGCGGGAACCTGTGATACGGCTGCCCTTAAGGTACGGATAGAGGTGCTTAAGTAACTGATAACCACATCTTCGGTGTAACGCTCTTTAAGGTAATTACCTACCGAAAGACTGCCAGCCTGCACCAGAATAATGGTGCCCAGCATCATGAGTATCATTTGCAGGCGCAGGGAGCGGGGCCAAAATTTTATTTTTTTCATGCATCAGGAGAAAATCGGTAACCGATTCCCCATACGGTTTGTATCCAGCGCGGGTCTTTGGGGTCATCTTCGACGGCACGGCGCAAACGTAAAATGGCGATGTCAATAGCGCGGTCATTGCGCTCGCCTTCATCGTCGTCGCGGGCCAGTGCCAGCAGGCGCTCACGGGATAGCGGTTTGCCCGGGTTTTTAACCAGGGCTTCAAGCAGGTTGATTTCACCACCGGTCAGTTTAACTACCGCATTATCTTTGAATAACTGGCGTTTGGCCGGGTCAAACGTGAATGGCCCGAAACTGATGGGGGTTTCCTTGATAAGTGCGGAAGGCCCTTTTTTACGGCGCAGTACGGTTTCAATGCGGGCCAGCAGTTCACGTGGGTCAAACGGTTTGCCCAGGTAGTCATCAGCCCCGGATTCCAGGCCAATGATGCGGTCGGCGGTTTCGTCGCGGGCGGTTAGCAGGATAACCGGAATGTCTTCATTCTGGCTGCGCAGCTTGCGGCAGGCTTCTACACCGTCACCACTGGGAAGCATGCGGTCAAGTACGATCAGGTCTGGTGAGAATTTGGTAATTCTTTGCACCAGATCAGAGGCGTCGGGGGCCAGTAATGTGTCATAGCCATGGCGGTTAAGGTATTCTGCAAGGAGTTGCCTTAAGGCCGGGTCATCATCGACAACGAGAATTTTGATATGTTGTTTTTCCATAATGAACATATCTTGCCAAAGACTGGCTTATTAGGCAATAGATGGAAACGGATTGAAATTGACAAGTATAAAAAACGCCTCAAACAAATTCAGTTTGAGGCGTTTTTGTTGTTATCTGATATTGAAGGTGCGGTTTGCCTGGGTTTTCTGGCTCTCTGTGTCACGGATGCGGATAGTGACTTTGCGGGGCGTTAAGGTGGGTGGCAGGGTAAGGGTATCGCTTATTTGCTGGAAAGCGGCCACATTGATTTCACTGGGGGGGATTTCGGCATAGCCGGTTTTGCCATTGCGATAGCGGCCTTCTACAATAAATTCCAGCTGGCCTTTGAGGTCGGGGTCGGAGTCATCGCGTTTCATGATAAGCAGTTTGTAGCCCAATTTTCCCATTTCCGGTTCAAATTCGGCGGCACGGATTCCGATTGGATTGCCACTTGGGTCGGCCGGAATGGCTTTTTTAATTAACTCAAGGTCAGCGGTGAGTTGCTGGATACGGGTCTGGCTGCTTTTTAGCGTGTTGCCTTGGGCGGAATTGCTTTTTTCAAGCGCATCGAAATCAAGCGATTTTTTTTCAAGCTCTGCCTGCAAACGCTGTTTCTCTTGTGTCAGGGCACTGATTTCGTTGGTTAAATTGTTGGATTCTTCGACGCTAAGGCGTTTGGGACCATAATTGGTTTGAAGAAACCAGAAACCACCCGCACCAATAATAATACCGGTGAACAGAATGACCATCCAGCGAGGCATGCGTTTGCCACGACGGTTATTACTGCTTTCATAAACTGATGGTTTGAAAACGGCTCTTTTTGAGGATCCAAACATTACTAAATTATCCTTTGGTTGCAGAATGAAACAGATTCATTCGGGTTGAACTTAAGCGTGGTTTCACTGGTGTTGTGCGTTTAACTGCCGGTTAAGCAGCGCCAGCCTGTCGGGTGTGCCAACATCAACCCATTGCCCGGTATGGCGGTCGCCCTCTACCAGATGGTTTTGCATGGCTAAACGCAATAATGGCGCCAGTGGAACAGATTGTTGTGCTCCAAGCCCTTCGAAAAAAGAAGGGTGGTAAACGCCAATGCCTGAAAAAGTCAGCTTGTTGGCTGCGTCCCCGTTATTGTGTAACAGGCCGCGTTGATCCAGGTGGAAATCACCTTCCGGGTGATGGGGGGGGTTATTCACCATCAGGAGCCAGGCTTGCGCAGAGGCGTTATGCAGGCGGTCTACAATGGCCACGGCCTGCATGGGATTCCAGTCACACCAGATATCACCATTGATGACCAGAAAAGGTTGTTCTCCAAGAAGGGGCAGGGCATTGGCAATGCCCCCGGCGGTTTCCAGGCCGTTTGGGGCTTCAGGGGAGTATTGTATTGCAACTCCGAACTGATTACCGTTACCAAGCGTTTCTTCTATTTTATGCCCCAGCCATGCGTGGTTGATGACAATATCGGTAATGCCAACCTTTGCCAGCCGCTCAATATGCCAGACTATGAGGGGTTTTCCACCCACTTCCAGGAGCGGTTTGGGCAGGGTGTCGGTTAATGGGCGCATGCGCTCACCACGTCCGGCGGCCAGAATCATGACCTGAATCAAAATGTATACCCCACTTTATGTTCAATGTTGTCAAGACGGTCAAGCAGTCGCAACAGGGGCTTGAAAACCAGATAACGGCTGGCAACCTGCCGGACATAGGCATTGACCCGGGGGATGTGTTGCAGATAATGATTTTTGCCGTCGCGAATGGAAAGCCGGGCAAAAACGCCCAGTATACGCAGGTTGCGTTGCAAACCCATGTATTCATAGTCGATATGGAAGTCGGCGAAGTTGTTGGGTACCGGCAGCCGGGCTTCTTTGGCCATTTGCCAGTAGCGAATGGCCCAATCCAGTTGTTGCGGTTCTTCCCAGGTGGTCCGGGCATCCATGACCAGGGAAACCAGGTCATAGGAAATCGGGCCAAGCAGGGCATCCTGGAAATCAATAATGCCGGGGTTGCGGCCATATATTTCCTGGTCACACACCATTAAATTGGGTGAGTGATAATCGCGATGGACAAATACGCGGGGCTGCTTTGCATTGTGGGCAACCAGCAGGCTGAAGACCTTTTCAAGCGCGTCTTTTTCATTATCGCTTAAGGTGGTTTGGCAGTGTTGGCTGACATACCATTCGGGAAACAGCTCCAGTTCCTGCCGCAGACGGGGGGCATCGTAGACGGGCAGGTCTTCGGCATTGGCCTGCTGCATTTGCACCAGTGCGTGCAGTGCATCACGGTAAAGGGATTGCAGGGCGGTGTCTTCAAGCCCTTTTACAATACGCTGGTAGTAATTGTCATTGCCCAGGTCGGATAGCAGCAGCCATCCGTTGGCCAGGTCTTTTTCAAGTATGCGTGGTACATTCAGTCCGGCTGCTGCCAGTTTTTCGCTGATGCTAATAAATGGAGTGCAATTTTCCTGCTCGGGCGGGGCGTCCATGATAATAAGGGGCGCATTGTGGGTATCAACCCGGAAGTAACGCCTGAAACTGGCATCACTGGAGGCCTTGCGCAGGCTTTCGGGTTTGATTTGATGGGCATTTGCAATGCTGGCCAACCATTGTTGCAGGGCATTTAAGCGAAAATCTGATGAAGCGTTTGAGGACATAAGTATAAAATATGAATGTTTTGCCGCAATAGGGTGACGAAACGGGATTCCTGAATGTAAAATCGGTTTAATTCAGTGAGTATGTTAAAAAAACTGATTTATATTAAAGAGCAACTACTATAATTAGTCGTTTCGACATGGCAATTACCCCAGAACGTTTATTTTATGCTTTTATCGGGCTTTTGTCTTTTTCGTGCAAGTAAAATATTTTGTTGTGGCAGTTGTTATGGATAGTCACGGTCAATCGGGTGCTGGAATGTTTTTTTGCATGTATTATAAATCTTGAATGGGCTTGCTTTTTGTGCGTAAAGTTTGTGCTTTTACTCTGATATTGTTTACTTCAGCTGCAAGTGCCAGTTCCGTGGTGTCCGTGCCAGGGGGGCGTGTCAGTACGTTTCCTGCCCTGCTTGATTCTCCCCTGTTAAATGAAACCGTACAGGACAGGAACGATATCGTTTCTTTTTCTGATAGCGCGCACGCAAATTACCAGGGAAACAGCAATGTACTTACTTTGCGGGGCCAGGCTCAGTTGCGGCGCACAGATGCCATCCTGAAAGGCGATGAAATCAGTTTCAATAATGAGTCCGGTGATTTGATTGCCACGGGTTTAACCCGGTTTTACAAAGGCGGCACCTTAATTACCGGTACAGGCCTTACGTATAATATCAATTCTGAAAGCGGGAAATTCCTCGAGCCTGTATTCAGCCTGGCCTCGGGCGGTTCGGGCAGTGCCAGCGAGGCGCAGGCCCTGGATAACAATCATCTGCGCATGTTTGATGTGGTTTATTCCGGCTGTAATTGCGTTGATAAATTCTGGACCATCAAATCGCCGCAGGTTGATATTTACGACGATGAAAACGAGGGCATAGCCAAAGACGGGGTGCTTTATGTCAAAGGGGTGCCCGTTTTCTGGTCGCCTCGCCTCACTTTCCCTATTCGTGAAGAAAAGAAAAGCGGTTTTCTGGTGCCAACCTATGGGTATAGCTCACGTGCGGGCTATGACCTTTCTATTCCTTATTTTATCAATCTGGCGCCAAACTATGATGCCACCATTACCCCCCGCTATCTAAGCAAGCGCGGGCTGCTTATGGGGGGCGAGTTCCGTTACCTGATGCCCGGCTACAGTGGCCGCTTATCAGGTACCTACATGGCCAAAGATCGTGAAACCCGCAACAAACGCTGGTCATATTCCCTTCAGCACGAGCAGCATTTGGGTGAGCTTTTAGGGTTCAGGTTTGGGCTGGATATAGACTGGAACAGGGCCTCCGACGATAATTATTTCCGCGATTTTACCGATATGGGCCTGAATGCGGCCGATGAAACCTATTTGTCGAAACGTATTTCACTGAACTGGTCGGGGCACAAATACTGGAACGGTTCTTTAACGCTGCAAAAATACCAGACCTTGCAAGATGAAACGCTGGGGCGTTTATATGGCCAGTACGAGAAAGTGCCCGAATTAATGATGCGGGGCAGCCGTTATGACTGGAATGGTTTCGATGTATCCACCACCAATACCTTAACGCGTTTTGAGTTTCCCACCTATTTCGGCGATATTCTTGATTTATCCGCTACCAATGGGCGCAGGGCACCCGACGGAACCCGGTTCTCATCTTACAGCACCGTCGGTTATCCGATTGTCCGCCCCGGCTGGTATGTGACCCCCAAGGCCGGTTTGCATGTTTCCCGCTATTCCACCGACTGGTATAAAGAACTGGGGGACGCTTCTTTCAAGAGTCAGGCGGGTACCCAGGAAAGGTCGCTTAGCCGGGTTTTACCGGTATTGTCAGTTGACTCAGGCATGACATTCGAGCGTAATACCACGCTGTTTGGCAAGCCGTCTTTGCAAACGTTCGAACCACGTTTGCAGTATTTGTATATTCCTTATAAAAACCAGTCGGATATCCCCATTTATGATACGTCAATTAGCCAGTTTGGTTTTGGCTCGGCATTTTCCGAGAACCGTTACAGTGGTGGCTGGGACCGTATCAATAACGCCAATCAGTTTACCCTGGGCCTGACCTCACGCTGGCTTGACGAAGGAAGCGGTTTTGAACGGCTTTCATTGCAGTTTGCCCAGCGTTTTTATCTCGAAGACCAGAAAGTCACCCTGCCTGGTGAAACACCGCGTAAAAGTTCCAAGTCTGACTATCTGGCCGGCTTAAGTGCCGCCCTTACCGACACGTTAAATACGGAAGTGGCGGTACAAATGGGGGCGGCAGACCGGAAAATAGCCCAAACCTATGCGTCATTACGCTGGAATCCCAAACGCCTGACGACCGTTTCACTGTCCTATCGTTATCAGCAGAACCCTTTTGTTGATGAAACCGGGAACGTACAGCGTTATCAGTTGCAGGGTAAAGAAACCACCAGCCTGTCTGCGCAATGGCCTTTTACACAGAATATATCGGGCGTTGGCCGTATTGATTATTCCATTGAAGACAAGCGTGTTACGCAATCCATCCTGGGGTTTGAGTACAAGGGTGACTGTTGCTGGACAGGCCGGGTTGTGATGCAACGCTATGCAGTTTCAAAAGAAAAGGCAAACTCTGCTATATTCTTACAATTGGAATTATCCGGTCTTGGCTCTTTAGGGTCAGACCCAATGAATTTATTAAGAGAAAATGTGCCGGGATACGAATCAACCAGCACCCCGGTTCCAGTAAAATCCACATTTGAAAGGTATGAATAATGCGTAGACTAAAACGCGTACGCCAATTCGCTTTTGCAGCAATTCCCGCATTATGTCTGGCGTTGCCGTTTACTGCTGAAGTTGCAACAGCCCAGGCAAATAAGGCAGCCAGAACACAAGGCCAGTTTGGTGATGGCATAGCTGCGGTAGTCAATACCGAAATTATTACATTGCGCGAGCTTAATAACCGTATGGCCACACTGCGTATCAGTGGGGGTGATACCTCCAGCAGGGATCAGGTTCTTCAGTCCATGATAGATGAAAAGCTGATGAAACAGGATGCCGCCCGTTTGGGGGTAGAGGTAAGTGATGCCCAAATGAATCAGGTGCTTGCCACGATTGCGCAACGCAATAATATTTCGCTGGAACGCCTGCAAGAAGAAGTGGGCCGTTCCGGCATGAACTGGGATGAATACCTTAAGAACCTTCATAATGAAGTGGTGGTAGACCAATTGCGCAGCCGTATTATACAAAGCCGCATCAGCGTTACCGAAGCCGATATCGACGCCTTCCTGAAACAGCATCCTACCGGTATTTTGCCGCGCCAGGAAGTGCGTTACGAAGCACCGCCACCGCAGAAACAGGTGGTGGTGGAGCGCAGCTTCGAGCCCAAAGCGATTGGCCTGCAGCATATTTATATCAGGGTACCCGATAACGCGTCTGAAGATGTGGTGGAAGCGGCACGTAAAAAGGCCAATGAAGCAATGGCAAAATTGCGTCGCGGTACCAGTTTTGCCGCTGTTGCCCGTGAATACTCCAATGCGCCCGAGGCCTCCAGTGGCGGAGAACTCGGTATCCGCATGTTTGAAGACTGGCCAAAATTGTTCGTAGACGTAACCCGTAATGTGGCCGATGGGCGCACAACCGGTGTGTTCAAGGCGCCTAACGGTTTTCATATCCTGAAGGTCAAAGAGCGTCGTGGTATTGTCAAGGAAAACAAGCGTGTGGTTACCGTGCAGCCACCCGCGCCACCCCGGCCGCAGCCTTCGGCCATGGAAGTGGCCGCCAAACAGGAAGGCCCGGTTAATATTACCGAATCCCATGTTCGTCATATTCTTGTCAAAATTAGCCCTGTCGTGTCCGATCAGCAGGCATATCAGCGTATCCAGAGCCTGCATCATCGTTTAAGCAATGGTGAAAGTTTCGAAGACGTTGCGCGTAAATTCTCCCAAGACTCTTCAGCTCCTTTAGGGGGCGATATTGGCTGGATTGCGCCTGGTGTTGCCGACCCCGAGTTTGAACGGGCGGTTGCCGGCTTGCAAGAAGGGCAAATCAGCAACCCGGTGCGCAGTGCTTTTGGCTGGCATATCATAGAGGTTCTTGATCGCCGTACCGGTGACAAGAAAACCGAAATCCGTCGCACACTGGCACGCCAGTCACTGTACGAGCAAAGGGCAGAGCCTATTTATGTTGACTGGCTGCAACAATTGCGTTCCCAGTCTTTTATCGATAACCGCTTGTCCGGTTCAATTTCTGCCCGTAACTGAACTATATGACAGCACATCAGGCAAGAAAAAGATTTGGCCAGCATTTTCTGGTTGATGAAAGCGTTACAGAATCCATTGTGCGCAGTATTGGCCCCGACAGGGATGACAGGGTGGTAGAGATTGGCCCGGGGCTGTCAGCACTGACAGCACCCTTGCTGGCTTGCCTGGATCACCTTACCGTGGTTGAAATTGATCGTGACCTGGCCCAAAAATTGCGTAACCGGTATAGTCCGGAGCAGTTAACGGTATGTGAGGCAGACGCCCTTACCGTTGACTTTGCGCAGTTTGGTTCGCCATTAAGAATTGTGGGTAACCTTCCCTATAATATTTCCAGTCCGCTGCTGTTTCATTTAATGCAGTTTGCCGGTCATGTTAAAGACCAGCACTTCATGCTGCAAAAAGAGGTTATTGACAGAATGGTTGCGGCACCCGGCACGGCCGATTACGGGCGCCTTTCGGTCATGCTGCAGTCTCGTTATAAAATGCATTGGCTGTTTGATGTCCCCCCCGAGTCGTTTGATCCGCCACCAAGGGTAATGTCGGCAGTGGTGCGCATGATCCCGTTGCCCGAGTCCCGTCCGGCACCTAAACAGTGGCAGGTATTTGAACGGGTGGTGGCCCGCTCATTTGCGCAACGCAGGAAAATGCTGCGCCGCTCATTGGCCGATTGGGAAATCAACTGGGAAGCGGTGGGTATTAAAGAAACCTCCAGGGCAGAAGAACTGGGGGTTGCCGACTTTATCCGTTTGTCCGACTATTTGCTTGACAGTGGCAAGGTCAGTTAAGCGTAATGACTGTCCAAAACATGGAAATGCGGTTGCGGACGGTCATTTTAAAGGCTTTTAATAAATTTAAGATTAAAAAATAAATAATTAAAAATTTTAAACTTGTTTAATTTAAAGCCTTTTTATTCAACGTTTTGCAAGAAATGTCCGCATTATGTCCTGGCTTCTGTCACTTAGAAGTTGTGCGGTGTTTGCCATTGAGTCCTGTAGTGTCATGGGGCCGTTGCTTAGGCTGAAAGCGGCGGTAATCCCTTTGGAATACAGTGCCTGATAGTTATCACCCAGTGCGCCGGCAATCACAATAACGGGCACCTGGTGTTTTTGTGCCAGGCTGGCAATACCGGCCAGGGTTTTACCCTGCAAGGTCTGGGCATCAAATTTCCCTTCGCCGGTAAAAACCAGGGTGGCGTTTTGCATAAGTTGTGCCAGCCCGGTGAACTCACTCACAATTTCGACCCCGGAACGAAATTGTGCCTGCAAAAATGCCATGGCACCAAACCCCAGCCCGCCAGCGGCACCCGAACCGGGCTCATGGCTGTAATTTTTACCCAGGGTGGCGCTGACATGGGCGGCATAATGGCCCAGGGTTTTATCAAGCAGCTTGACCTGTTCTGCCGATGCGCCTTTTTGTGGGCCAAAAATGGCGGAAGCGCCATTGTTGCCACATAAGGGGTTGCCAACATCGGAAGCCAGCGTGAAGGTGATATGGGCAAGACGCTTATCAAGCCCGGACAGGTCAATGCTGTCCAGGTGAAGCAGCCCGGCAGGGTTGGGTGCAAGTTCCTGGCGGTTTTTGTTTAGAAAGCGCACGCCCAATGCGGCCGCCATGCCGGCACCGCCGTCATTGGTGGCAGAGCCGCCCAACCCCAGTATGATATGACGGACATTATGATTTAAAGCTTCAAGTATCAATAAGCCAACCCCATACGTGCTGGCATGGAAAATATCCCGTTCTGCCGGGCTGATCTGTTCCAGGCCTGCTGCGCTGGCCATTTCAATGACGGCAGTCTGGCTGTCCTTGATAAGGGCCCATTGCGCCTGTACGGGTGAATCCAATGCATTGGTGATACGGCTTTGAATGAGTTCGCTGTGGGTGTTTTGGGCAATGGCCAGTACGGTGCCTTCACCGCCATCGGCCATCGGGATGCAGTGAATATCCGCATCCGGGCAGGCCAGCTTTACGCCAGAAGCAATGGCATTGGCAGCCTCAATGGCAGACAGGCTTTCCTTGAATGAATCGGGTGCGATGATAATTTTCATGGTTATTGATTTAGGTTTAAAGTTTATTAATGGTTTTTTTTTATGGCGTATTTTCATGAATCGAGATCACTCAACACATACCAATGCCATGCTGTTGGTTCCGGTTTGGCATGGGTTGATATCGCCCTTTGTAAGAATAACCCAGTCTCCTTTATGCAGTACCTGATGTTTTTTTAATTCATCAAGGGCGGCCTGTCTCATGGTAGCAGAACTGAATTTTGTACAGTCAAAACTGACCGGGTAAACGCCCCTGAAAAGGGCGACCCGGTTTTGTGTTTTAACGTCAGCGGTAAAACAATATATGGGAATGCCTGAACGTATGCGAGACATAATTAAGGGGGTATGCCCGCTTTCACTTAGGGAAATAATGGCCTTGAGCCCCGGAAAATGGTTGGCGGCATACATGGCTGAAAGTGCGATGGTTTCATCACAGCGTGAAAATGTCTGGCCTAAACGGTGACCTGATTTGATTGAAGTCGGATGCTTTTCGGCACCAAGACAAACCCGTGCCATTGCCTTGACCGCCTCTATCGGGTACAGCCCGGTAGCACTTTCTGCCGAGAGCATGACGGCATCGGTGTAGTCCAGGACGGCATTGGCTACATCAGATACTTCGGCACGGGTTGGCATGGGGCTGGTTACCATGGATTCCATCATTTGGGTGGCGGTTATAACCAGTTTATTAAGGGTGCGTGCATGCAGAATAATTTTTTTCTGGATGCCAACCAGTTCGGCATCGCCTACTTCAACGCCCAAGTCGCCACGGGCAACCATGACGGCATCACTGGCGTTAATCAGGTCATCGAGTGCCGCGTCATCAATCACGGCTTCAGCACGTTCTATTTTGGCTACAATCCAGGCGTGGCTGCCTGCCTGCCGGGCCAATTGCCGGGCCTGTTCTATATCACTGCCATAGCGTGGGAAAGAAACAGCGATGTAATCCACCCCTATTTTCGCCGCTACCCTGATGTCTTCCCGGTCTTTGTCTGTCAGGCTGGGCGCGGATAAACCACCGCCCTTACGGTTGATTCCCTTATTGTTGGAAAGAGGTCCGCCAACAGTAACCCGAGTGTAAACATCCTGCCCCTGTATTTTTGTAATTTCAAGTTCAACCCGGCCATCATCAAGTAACAATTCATCTCCTGGTTTGCAATCTGTTACTAATTCAGGGTAGTCAATTCTTACAATTTGTGAATCTCCTTTTTCAGGGGGATGGGTGTTGGACAAAATGAAATTTTGGCCTGCTTTTAGGGTGATTTGGCCGTTTTTAAAGCGGCTAATGCGGATTTTAGGGCCTTGCAGGTCGGCCATGATGGCGATATGCCGCTTGTGCCGGGTGGCCATTTCCCTGATTTTTTTGGCTCGTTTCATGTGTTCTTGCGCAGAACCATGGGAAAAATTAAGCCTGGCAACATTCATTCCAGCCAGTATCATGGCTTCTATTTGTTCTTCGGTATGGGTTGCCGGCCCTAACGTGGCCACTATTTTTGTGCGTCTGGGGTTCATATGTATCGCTTTCAATAAAATTTAATTATGGCTCGTGTTACAAAAAAGTTAAAAAAAATCAAAAGAAGTATTGAAAAATTTTTTGAAAAGGGTAGAATTGATTTCAATAATTACAGGTAGGCAGCAAAATGGGTTGTGTTAGCACAATCCCTACAAATTAATATTAATTACTAATAGTAGTCTAAATGCATCAGTAGTAAGTTATACATAATAATTTTATTTTTATAAGTTTCAACTTTTACTGTTTCTGTCCTTTATCCAGAACAAACCAGGTTTCAAATACATTTATAAAATTGTATTGGGTAACATATTATTTTAAATGTAACAAAATAAGAATTTGATGGCTTGTCATATACAGGCTGTCAAAGGGGGAAAATGGCATCTGGCTGTATATTCAATACAAAAACGATGCTATTGGATCCAACCATGTAGTACCGTGCCGGAATATTCCGGAATTACATAAATGTCATCCGTAAAGGAGCAGCAAAATGAAAAAACTACTACTTATCTCAGCTTCAGTTTTAGCCTTGGCATCTACTGGTGCTTATGCACAAACTTTTGGTTTGGGTATTGGTGTTTTTGGTGCAGGAGGGGGAGCAAGCAGTTCTACTAATGGAGGCTCTAGTGCAACAGGGGGTCAAGGTTCAATTGGTTTAGGTGTCGCAGGCAATACATCATCAGCAAGCAATACCACCAATGCTTATTCTGGAGTTTCCATGAGCCCAACTGGAGCAACCACCTATACTGGAGGCAATTCCAATTCAAATCAAAACAACCTTGGCTTTTCAGCAGGCTTTGCCGCTCAAGGTAGCAACGCAAACGCAGGCGGTAATCATGCTGCAAATGCCGGTGGTGGCGGTGGTTTTGGTGGCATTGGCGTGATTGGTGGATTCTGGTAATAATCCGGGATCACATTCCTTCAAAATTATAATATGCTTCTATTCTTGGAGGGGGCTTGCCCCCTCCTAAAGGAATCGCCATGAAAACAATATTTACTGCAATAGCATTGGTATTTGCATCGGGCCAGGTATTGGCACAGGTTAACGTGGGTGTCGGGGCAAATTCTAACTCTAACGCTTCCTCTGGGGCTACTTCGGGTTCTTCCGCTTTAGGTGGCGCTGCTGTGATTGATCTCACTTTTGAAGGTTCAGAGCAAAGGAAATCCCAACGGATTCACACGACTCCCAACGTTTATGCGCCAGCCAGTATGTTTGGCGGGGCCAACAACTGCGGCCAGTCCAGTACCTTTGGTGTGGGCGTAACCGGCTTTGGTGTGGGCGGCTCACTGGCAGGTGAATCAGATGCGTGTAATGCAAGGGAAGATACCAGTATCGCCTATAAACTGGGCTATAAAGATGTAGCCGATATGCGTTTCTTTTGTTTTGGTGAAGATGTAAACCGTATGGCCTATGAGGCAACAGGCAGACGTTGCCCAAGTTATTCTACTGCAAGCGGCTTGCCAGCCAATGCAGTCAGCAGTAATGCGCCACCCGCACAAGCTGCAGTAAATACAAATACGGTTGCCGTTAATAACGCTGTTGCGCCATCTTCTTCAACCCCGGCTGTAAGGCAAACCAGAGCCATTGCTTCGGCGGATGAGCTGAGCGCGCAACAACTTCGCCAGTTTTACGGTAACTGAAACCAGGAAACCGGTTAAAGTATTTGCCTGAAAATGGCATGTTTTAAAGAGGTCTTATTAACAGGTGATAGTAAGGCACGCAATCACCTGTTAATAAATGGTGGCTGAATCCAGGATTCCTTCTAATTAATTCACAATTAAATTAATTGGAAGAGTTTCAAGCAACCTTGTTTTTAATGAATGGCTTGGGTCGCTCAGTTACCTTGGGGTTCCTGTTCCGGCTCAATCTCGTGACTATGCATTTCTTCGGCTTCTTCAGCTTCCTGTACCTCATCATCGTTTTCAAGGGCTTGAAAAAGCGCTTCCTCATCTAGCATAGCAGGACCTGCCGATGTACCTGCGAAGCCAAGCAGGGAAGATGCTGTCATGGCGAACTCGTTCAAGCCCATTTTTTTGCCATTGAAATCAATCTGGCTGTCTTCGGGCTGGCTGGCATCATAATTCACCACGGAAGTGGTTTTCCCATCTTTGTAAACCGCCATGCCGGATTGTTCAGCCATAAAGCCTGCCATACCGGCGATGACTTCTGCCTGGCTATCGGCGGTGGCTTTGTCTGCCCCTTCAGATACCTGCACGACGCCGGAACCGATTTCCTTGATGATGCTGTCATCAATAGAGATGGAGAAATTGGCTTTGCGCAATGCTTCGGCGGCAAATAATTCCATGGATTCCCTGGATTCGGAAGAGGCTTTTTCACCGTTGAAGCTGACGCCAAAACTCACGACTGCTTCACCGTTCGCGCCTTTTATGCGTAAAGGCTCAATACTGAATCCAAGTTTGGCATCGGCCATTTTTATAAACAGGGCTTTGAAATGTTGTTCCAGTGCCGCTTCTTCTTCGGGAGAGGTAGAGGACAGATTCAGGCTGGCCGTAGCCTTGTTGAAATCATCAAGTGCCTTCATGTCCATATTGTTAACAAGCATTTTGATGCTTGTTGTGCCGAAATCAACGTTTTTGACATTGATTTTATTAATGGCGTAATCAATTTCGGCATTTACCAGACCGTTGGCGGTTTCGCTGGAGGTGCCGGTCATTTCCATGGAGTCAATTAAGATGAGCTCATCTTTTTGCGTGGCCTGGAATTTGCCGGTTTTAAGTGTTCCATCACCGATATAGTTATCGTTGGCCGTACGGGTGGTTTTGTTGCTTAACTGGAAACCATCGGCTTTGATAGTGAGTTCACCATTTTGGCCAACGGCATTGAGTGAACCAATCATGGCTTCTGTATTGAAAAAGGCATAATCGGTATTGGTATGGGTAGTGGCTACAGCCGGTTCAATAACAATTTCGCCTTCGCCTTCAGGCAAGGAGAATTTCAGGGTTGCCGTTTTGAGCGTGTTTTCAATGTCGTTTGAAAAAGAAATGACACTTTTGGATACCAGCGGTTCCTGGCTGTTGGCGGCATCAAACAGTACTTTGGTGTTGCTGTCATTAAGCAAGGTGGTTTCCGTTACGGCCAGGGCAGGTGAAAACCCGCCACTTTGAATTAAGGGTAAGGGACCATGGAAAACCTTGGTCTGGAAAGAAATTTCTTTGGGCAGTTCGGGAAATTCGGGTATGGCGATGACCAGTTTATAAATGCCGGTGGATGAAAGGAAGCCTTTTTCGTAGCTGACTTCGCTGAGTTTAGTATTGGGGTAAGATTTTGCCAATAATTCATTGATTTTATTGACAGATGTATCTATATGGCCTTTGGCCTGCTGGCCAATGTACCAGGTAGAGCCGCCCCATATGGCACCGGCAGCCACAAGCAGTCCGATAACAAGGTTGGTTTTTTTCATGATGTTCCTTTTTTGGTATGTTTGATTTGTTTAGTTGGCGTGTAAGCCGCTTCCTTCGGCTTGCATGTCTTTGCGCTCGATCAGTTCGATTTTATATCCGTCTGGGTCTTCAATAAAGGCGATAACGGTTGTGCCGCCTTTTACCGGGCCGGCCTCGCGCGTGACATTGCCACCTGCGGCTTTTACCGCCGCACAGGCTTTATAGGCATCAGGGACGCCAATGGCAATATGTCCATAAGCGGTGCCCAGGTCATAGGATTCAACACCATGGTTATAGGTTAGTTCCAGCTCTGCCTGATGCGGGTTGGCTTCAAAACCCAGGAAAGCCAGGCTGTATTTGTATTCAGGGTTTTCGGAACGGCGCAAAAGCTTCATGCCGATGACGTTTGTATAAAATGCGATAGAGCGTTCGAGATTACCCACACGAAGCATGGTATGTAAAAATTGCATGGTAACTCCTTGCCTGAAAAATAAAGACGAGCTATTTTAGCAAAGCTATGAGGCTGATTTATGTATGATACTTGTTCCAACCCTATAAACTTCAAGTAAATTGTTTCAGTGTAACAAATAGAA
>JAAYHN010000213.1 GCA_012735395.1 Alcaligenaceae bacterium
CCCCGAGCCGCAGCAAAATGTCCATGATATTTCACTGATTAAAGACATTCCCGTGCAAATCAGCGTAGAGCTGGGGCGCACCCGCCTGCCTATTAAAGACATTCTGAAACTGGGCCAGGGTTCTGTGGTTGAATTGAATGCGGCCGCCGGCGAGCCAATGGATGTGCTTATTAACGGCATTTTAATTGCCCAGGGTGAAATTGTTAGCGTGAATGGCAATTACGGGGTCCGTCTTACCGACATTATCACCCCCGCCGAACGCCTGAACCGGCTGAACCGCAGCGGGCGCCGCTAGGCATCGCAAGCTCAAAACATGAATGAAGTTGCCATTATCAGGGTATTTGCCGCATTGGGGCTGGTGCTTTTATGCATTATCCTGTTTGGCCTGGTGGTTCGTAAAACGGGTTTTCCCGGCAAATTGGGCAGGGCCGGCAGCCTGCCCGTTATTTCCCGCACACCGCTTGGGCAGCGTACTGAAATTGTGGTGGTACAGGCCGGGCAGGAACATTTGGTACTGGGCGTGACGGCCCAGCAAATAAATTTACTGCATAAAATGCCGGCCCCGGAAACCGCTGACCCAGGCACAAAACACGCTGCCAGCAACCCGGCTGGCAATCCCGGAAAAGATTTATCTGATACCCCTGATACCCTTAATGCCCCTGGTTTGCCTACCGAAAAGCGCGCTTTCCATAAAACCCTGCTGCATCATTTAAACCGGCGTTTCCTGGTACTGCCCTTCCTGTTTTCCATACTGTTTCTGGCTTCCGACACGGTTTTTGCGCAGGCCCTGCCCGCCCTGAGCAGCACCAGCAACCCCGACGGCTCTGAAACCTATTCCCTTAGCATGCAAACCCTGATCCTGCTAACGGGGCTCAGTTTTTTACCGGCCGTTATTTTAATGATGACCGGTTTTACCCGCATTGTGATTGTGCTGGGTTTATTGCGCAATGCGCTGGGTACAGGTACCTCGCCTCCCAACAGCGTGCTTATCGGGCTGTCTTTGTTCCTGACGTTTTTTGTGATGTCACCGGTACTGGACCAAATTACCGAACAGGCCTATGTGCCGCTTAATAACGGGGATATTACGTTTGAACAGGCGGTGGAACGGGCCAGCGTTCCAATCCATGCCTTCATGATAGGGCAAACCCGGGAAACCGACCTGGCCTTGTTTGCCGATATGGCCAATATCAGCGAGTTTGAAAACCCGCAGGCGGTTCCCATGCGGATCCTGATTCCCGCTTTCATTACCAGTGAATTGAAAACCGCCTTTCAGATTGGCTTTACCATTTTCATTCCCTTTTTGATTATTGACCTGGTAATTGCCAGTGTCCTTATGTCGCTGGGCATGATGATGGTGCCCCCGGTTACCATTTCGCTGCCATTCAAACTGATGTTGTTTGTATTGGCCGATGGCTGGCATTTGTTGCTGGGCTCCCTGGCCCGCAGTTTTTACCAATAGCCGCCATGCCACAATTTACAAGGAAAGCGCATGACATCTGAAACCATTATGTCCATGACTTATATTGCATTGCGCCTGGCTTTCAGCATGGCTGCGCCGTTGCTGCTAACCACCCTGCTGGTGGGGTTATTGATTGCCATTTTCCAGGCCGCCACCCAAATTAACGAGATGACCTTGTCTTTCATTCCTAAAATCCTGGCGGTGGGTGCCATGCTGGTTTTGCTGGGCCCCTGGATGATGGGTTCACTCACGGATTATATTCGTGAGTTGTTCACCTCCATCCCGACCCTGGCCCAATAAGCCACCGCCAATGCGTTACCTTGGCATAACGGCCTGCTGCCCTGTTTGTTATGATTAGCTTTACCCTTGAACAGCTTTATGGCTGGATCGGCATGTTTCTGTGGCCCTTTTTCCGGATTGCCGCATTTGTGGGCAGTGCGCCGGTTTTGGGGGAGTCCAGCGTGCCCATTTATGTAAAAATAGGGGTTTCCGTTATTTTAACGGTTGCCATTTCAGCCTTTATCCAGCCCTTTGACACCATTCCGCCCGATTCATGGGCCGCCATAGCCATGATTGCCAAGCAGGTGGTTATTGGCATGGCAATGGGCTTTACCATGCGTATTGTATTTGCCGCGGTTATTATGGCAGGCGAGCTTACCGGCTTGCAAATGGGGCTTTCATTCGCCTCATTTTTTGACCCGTCCGCCGGCAATACCAGCGTTTTGGCACGTTTGCTTAATACCCTGGCAATGCTTATTTTTATTGCCGGCAACGGGCACTTGATTTTGGTTGCAGGGCTGGCCCGTTCATTTGAAATTATTCCGCTTGCCGCCGGCACCCTTCACCTGAACGGTATCGGGCAGCTGATTGAATGGAGCTCGCAAATTTTTATTGCGGGCATGTTAATTGCCATGCCCATGATTGTGGCACTGTTAACCATTAACCTGTCCATGGGTATTTTAAACCGGACGGCACAGCAGCTGTCCGTGTTTTCGGTTGGTTTCCCCATTACCTTAACCTTTGGCTTGCTGCTGCTGTTAATTATCCTGCCCTATCTGAACCAGTTTATGGAATCTTTCATTTATAACGGTTTTGAACAGATGGGGCAGGTTATGGATGGCTTTACCAATGAATCAGAATGAGGTCCATTCCTCTTCTTTCACCTTGCCCGGCTTGAAGGGTGAGCGCAGGTCTTCAGCCGCATCGGTTATCAAGGCCACGTCTTTTTCACCAAAAGCCATACGCTGATCCCAGGCCTGTTGCAGGCTGTTGGGCAAAGCGGCCGGTGCCGATTTGGCCAGTGCTTTGGCCTTGGGCTTGGACACACTGTTTATTTTTGACTGGTAAATGGCTTCGTCAACAAAAGAGCGGTGCCCGTTCGTGACAATAATGGCCATTGAGTTCATGGCTTCATCAATACGCTGGTTCAGCAATTCGGTAGAGCTGGAGAGCCGCTCAACCAGTTCCGCATTTTGCTGGGTCACGTTATCCATCTGGATAACCGCACGGTTGATCTGGTCTATGCCGGTGGCCTGTTCTTCGGTGGCCGATGAAATTTCACCCATAATGGTGGTCACCTGCGAAATAGAGGTCACAATGTTTTTCATGGTTTCACCGGCCTGCTCCACCAGATTGACCCCCGAGCCCACCTGACTGACCGAGGCATCAATCAACAGCTTGATTTCCTTGGCAGCCTCGGCGCTGCGCTGTGACAGCGCCCGGACCTCGGAAGCCACCACCGCAAAACCATTGCCCTGTTCACCGGCACGGGCGGCTTCAACGGCGGCATTAATGGCCAGGATATTGGTTTGGAAGGCAATGCTGTCAATCATATTGACAATATCGGCTATTTTGCGGGAACCATCGGAAATATCATGCATGGTGGTTACCACATCTTGCATGACTTCGCCCCCTTTCTCGGCCACGACAGAAGCATCCAGTGCCAGCTTGTTGGCCTGACGGGCATTATCGGCGTTTTGCTTGACGGTACTGGAAAGCTGTTCCATGCTGGCTGCGGTTTGTTGCAGGGCGGCAGACTGTTCTTCGGTGCGTGAGCTTAAATCAAGGTTATCGCTACCCAGCCTGTCACCGTGGTCGTTAATAACAGACAGGCTGTCACGCACCTGGTCAACTATGCTGCCCAGTTTTTCCTGCATGTTAACCAGCCCGTGCAAAATCCGGGCCACTTCATTATTGCCGTTAATCTGGATATTCTGGTTAAGCTCACCTTTTGCCATACGGCCAAAGTATTCTTCCACCTGGGCAAAGGGTTTCACAATCACGGCGGTTAACATCCGATGCACAAAAAAAGCAAAACCCAGTGTACACAGGCCAATAATGATGGAGATAACAATCATGTAGCCGGTATTTTTTTCGGCCCGGGTTTGCAGGACACTGTTTTGCTCAATGACATCGGCAGGTGCATACTGGGTCATGACCTGGCTTAAGGCTTCAATGGATTTCGTATTTTGCAAATTGGTAATGACCGTCATTGCCAGCACGGAGAATGTGCCCAGAATAATAATGGCAACCAAAATACGCAGGCTGTTCTTGATTTGTATACTAGATAAGTTCATGATGCGGTTTCCAACAATTACCTCAGGATTTCAAACAGGCTTAAGCCCTGTATTTTGCTAAATGCCATGGATGCGGCCTGCAGGGCCAGGTTACGTTGCATCAATTCGGTAGTGGCTTCATAAAAATCGACGTCTTCAAGATTGGAAATCTCATTTTTAAAGTCCAGGGCACGCTGCTCTCCACTGGCGTCCAGGGCGTCAATTTCATTCATGCGGATACCCACCGAAGCCCTCACGTTAAGGACGGCATTATGGTTGGCCTCTATCCGTCCCGAAGCAAATGCCAGGGTATTGTATAAACGGGTTTTTGCCGCTTCATCGTTTGCAATGGGCGTATTCAGCGCATCGGAAAGCTGTGCAAGCGTATCGAAAATATTGATATTTTCGTTGTGAATATTGTTAACGGTAAAACTGTCACCAACCTGAGGCTGCCCGGAAACAGACACCTTGACACCACCCGACAGGGTAATGCCCGGGTTGGACGCATCATACACATAAGGTCCTTCGGTGCCGGTCACGGCCCCCGAGGCATCACTGACCTCAACCGTATAGCTTAGGGGCGAGCCGCTAAAACTGATGGCAAAGTTTTGTCCCGAGTTGGCGGCAGGGTCAAGCACCTGGGCATTATTGATAACACCGGTACCGGTATTGCCGGCAGCGGCAGCCGTTACATAGCTGTTGGCACCCGATACGGCTTTCATGAAAACATCGTGACCGGTATCGGCAGAACTCATCTGGCGCAGTGAACTGACCTGGATCGCACGGTTGCCTGTGTCACCCTGCCAGTTTATATTGCCAAATTCGTCTTTATGGAATGCCGGAACATTGCCTTTATTACCTGAAAAAAGGTATTGCCCGTTACCATCGGTACTGTTGGCCAGCCCCAGCAGCTGTTCGCGCAGGCTGTCCACCACTTCGCCCAGCGTGGCACGGTCGGCATCGGAAAGCGTACCGTTACCGGCCTCTACCAGCCGGCTTTGTACCGCCTGGATAGCCAGGCTTGTTTCACTTAAAATGCTTTCTTCAAACTTAAGGTTTTGCATGGCAACCGAACGGTTTTCCGCAAAACGGTCATTGACCGCCATGGTATTGGCCAGGTTCAGGGCACGCGCCGCACCCAAAGGGTCATCTTTGGGCGAGGTTATTTTTTTACCGGTACCAATCTGGTTAAAGGTATCCAGCTGGCGGGCCTGCTGGGTATTAATGGTATTCAATCCGATTTTGTAGAACTGGCTGGTACTGATACGCATAGGGGTCCTTCCTTACTTCAAGGATAAAATCGTGTCCATCAGTGTATTACTGACGTCAATAATCCGGGAGGCGGCCATAAACATTTGCTGGGCCGCTTCCAGATTAATGTATTCTTCGTTCAGGTTAACGCCTGAAATAGCCTGCTGGGCAGCATAACTTTGATTAGTCAGCACATTTTGTGCCGCCAGTTTGACGTCATTTTGCTGCGCCTGGATGCCAACCCGGTTCACGATTTGTGAAAAGGTTTCATTAAATGTTTTAACGCCACCCAGCACCTTGCCGGTTTGCAGCTGGGCCATTGCCAGCGCATTATTGCCGTTGGCCGTGCCACCCTCAAGATCGGCGGCGGCGACCTGGTCGGCACTGCCAATGCTTAAGGAAATTTGCCCGGTGGTTTGCGATACCCCCGACAATACCCATTTGTCACCGGCAGAAGCCGTGCCCGACATGCTTAACTGCATGCCATCCACCGACACCCCGTCCAGCGAGCTGCCGGCAAACATGATTTGTTTATCATTGGCACGGCTAACCGTGTAATTAACCCCATCAAAATAAATCTCATATTCCGAAGCGGTGATTTTGCTGGCGGCATCACTTTCAAAGGCAGCCGTTAGCTGCATATTGCCCGTATTAAAGGCATTGCCACGCGCAACAGGTGCCGGGATACTGAAAAAAGCCTGCCCGGGCTGGCCGTTTAAGTCCAGGCCCTGCGCATTGGCTTCATTCATGGCCAGGGCAAAACTGGCGGCCAGCTGCCCGGCTTCCCGCAGGGTCACATTAAGGCTTTCCCGGCGATATTGCAGCAAGCCCGCCATTGAGCCCGACGTCAGGCGTTCTTCATCCAGCTCTATTTGAACCAGTGCCCCGTTCCTGCCAGCCGGCACATTGGCATACACCACCCTTTCCGTCGGGTCTGTGCTGGAAGGGCCAACCGTTAGCGGATAAACACTGTTCTGGCTTAGCAATTGCTGGCCATTGCCAACCGAGATGCTTACCATCCCATCTTGCTCTACCACGTTGACTTTCACTATTTGATTTAACTGGGCAATTTCATAGTCGCGCTGGTCCAGCAAATCATTGGGGCTGTGCTGGGGGTTCACCGCCCTGGCCTGGACAATTTGCTGATTCAGGGCGGAAATGCGTGACAGGTGCGAGTTAACCTGGGTCACCGAGTTTTCCAGCTCGTTATTGATATCTACACGCTGCTGCTCGAGAAAACTGTTGAGTTCATTAAACTGGGTCACGGTGGTTTGGGCACGCCCCAGCAACTCCTGGCGCGCAGCCGGGTCGGCCGGGTTGCTGGCCACCGCATTCAAGCCTTCAAAAAAGCGCTGGATGGCCGGTGCGATACCCACAGTACGGTCGGCCAGCACATTGTTAAGCTGGTTTACCTGCCCGCCATAAGCCGCCAGGAATGCACCCTTGCTTTCATTGCCAACCAGTTGCCCGTTCAGGAACTCGCTATAGGCCCTGCGTACGGTTTCCACCGCAACACCGCGCCCGAAGAAACCGCTTCCCGTAGAGCCGGAGCCTGCCGTTGAAACAATGGTTTCCTGACGGGTATAACCTGCCGTATCGTAATTGTTGATATTGTGACTGGTGGTTGTTAAACGTGCCTGTGCCGCATTCAACGCACCAATACCGAGTTTGGCTAAATTCATAAGTATCCGTCTTTAAAATAAATGACATCCATTACTGCTTAATTAACGGCTTTTTTCCGGAATTCTTTAGAAAAAATGCAAAAGACGCCTTTCAGGCGGTATTCAAACAAGCGGTATTCAAATATTTACCTGGCCTGCCGTTACGTTGTTTGCCAGCATTTTGGGTTCGGCAAAGTAATCCATAATCCGTATCAGTTTGTTGGCGTACTGCGGGTCTGTGGCATAACCGGCTTTCTGGATTTGCCGCGCCGCTTCCTGTGCATTACCGGCGGTTAACACATGCCGGTAGCGTTTATTGTTACTGATAAGGGCTGCATAATCGGCAAAAGATTCTTCATAGGAATCATAGGCCCGGAATGGTTGCTGTACTTTACGGGCCACCCCGTTTATATATTCGGTGGTCATGATATGAACCACTTTACCGTCCCAGTTACCCGTGGCCTTGATGCCAAACAGGTTATAACTGGTTTGCCCGTTTTCATCTTTTATTTCCCGCTTGCCCCAGCCGGATTCAAGCGCGGCCTGGCTCAGGATCAAAGAAGCGGGAATGCCGGAACGGGCTGCCGCCGCATTGGCCGCCGGCGCCATGGTATCAATAAAATCACGTACCTGTTGGGGCATGTTACC
>JAAYHN010000214.1 GCA_012735395.1 Alcaligenaceae bacterium
ATGAAAGCTAGTGAACTACGTTCAAAAGACGCAACCGAGCTGAATAAAGAGCTCGAGAGCTTGCTGAGAGCACAATTCAACCTGCGTATGCAGCGTGCTACCCAGCAACTTTCTAACACAAGCCAGTTAGGCAAAGTACGTCGTGACATCGCTCGCGTACGCACAGTATTAACTGAGAAAGCAGGAAAGTAACATGAGCGAAACTCAAAACACACCCGCTAAACGTCAGCGTACTTTGATCGGTAAAGTGGTTAGCAACAAAATGGAAAAAACAGTGGTTGTTCAGGTTGAACGCCGTGTTAAACATCCTTTGTATGGCAAAATCGTTGTCCGTTCAAACAAATACAAAGCGCATGACGAAGCAAACCAGTATAACGAAGGCGATACAGTTGAAATCGCTGAAGGCCGTCCCATTTCACGCAGCAAATCGTGGAGTGTTGTACGCCTGATCGAAGCAGCTCGCGTTATCTAATTGCAAACAGACATGCCGTAACAGGCATGTCTGTTTAAAAGATGGTAATAGCAACCTTGTTTATACAGGTCACAAAAAAACCTCGCCTTGTGCGAGGTTTTTTTATTAGGGCTGATTATTTATTGTTTTTCTTTGAAGAAATAATAAATAATCACTATTAATATTGCATCACGATACAGTCGCTTGATGCGCCGCTTCCCGTTTATAAGCGGTAAGATACGCCTGATGCCATCAGGAAACATGATGCCAGAAGTTATAATACGCAGTAAATACAATACAGTACGAAGGATACCATGACAGATAAAACGCTATCGTTTGATGAACTTTTGGCCGCCATGCCAAACCTTGCCAGCCCCGACCAGATGCAGCGCCATATGACTGACATGAGTGGTTTTGAGGCAGCCATGCCATCAGTCGTTTTTCGGCCGGTATCAACCGACCAGGTGGCTGCAATTGTTAAAACCTGTGCTGCGGAAGACAGGAAAATCACCATTCAGGGGGGCCTGACCGGTCTGGCCGGTGGCGCCCGTCCCAACGAGGGAGATGTGGTGATTGCCCTTGAAAACATGAAGCAGATAGAAGAAATTGATACCGTTGGCGGCGTGGCCATTGTGCAGGCGGGCGTCATTTTAGAAAACCTGTGTACCGCAGTCGAACAGGAAGGCTGGTATTTCCCGCTGGATTTCGGTTCACGCGGTTCCTGCGTGATTGGGGGGAACGTCTCCACCAATGCCGGAGGCAATAAAGTCTTGCGCTACGGTACAACCCGTGACCTGGTACTGGGCATGGAAGTCGTTCTGCCCGATGGCACTGTATTGAACATGCTTAACCGCGTTATCAAGAACAATACCGGACTGGACCTTAAACATCTGTTCATCGGTACGGAAGGGCGTCTGGGCATTATTACCCGCCTTTCCCTGCGTTTGTTCCCCAATCCGCAAACCCGTGCAACCGCACTGGTTGCCCTGGATTCTTTTGACAGTGTTACCCGCATGCTCAAGCAGGCCCGTTCCGATCTGCCCGATTTATCCAGCTTCGAGGTGATGTGGCAAAGTTATTTGCAGCAAGCCGCTGTTCATGCCGGTAAAGACGTGCCCTTTGAGGGCCGTTACCCTATTTATGTATTGGTTGAAATTGAAGGTGCCGACAAACCGGTATTTCATGAAGGTTTCAGCGCCTTTCTGGAATCTTTGCTGGAAAGCGGCATTGGCAGCGACGTGATTATTCCGCAAACCCTTGAGCAGGCAAACTCGCTGTGGCAAATTCGTGATGCCATTGGTGAAATCCTGGGCAGTATCAAACCCTATGTGGCCTTTGATATCAGTATTCCCTTAAAGCATATGCCTGAATTCATCCAGCAGTCAACGGCCGCCCTTGAAGAAAAATACCCGCATTCCATCAATCTGCTGTTCGGGCACCTGGGTGATGGCAACCTGCATTTAACCACCGGCAAGCATAAGGAAGAAGACATCCTGGCCGTTGAAGAGCTGGTGTATATGATTGCTTCCCGTTTCCGTGGCAGTATTTCTGCCGAGCATGGCATTGGCCGTATCAAGAAACCTTTCCTGCACTATAGCCGCAGTGAAGATGAAATCAAGTTGATGAGTGCCATTAAAAACCTGATTAACCCCCAGGATTTGTTTAATGCCGGTCGCCTGGTCGACTAAACCGTTATCACAGGATACAAAAAGAATGAGTTACAACTCTCCCATGAAAGAAGCCAGAAAAATGTCCGATGCGGCGCGTGAAGCTTTCCAGGCCGCATTTGGTGATCGTTTTTCTACCACGGCAGCCGTGCGAGAACATCATGGCGCCGATGAATCCCCTTATCCGGCCTGCCCGCCGGAAGCGGTTGTTTTTGTACGCAATACCGAAGACGTGATTACCGCCGTCAAGCTGTGCAATCAATATGATGTTCCCCTGATTCCCTTTGGGGCAGGCTCTTCCATAGAAGGGCATGTATTGGCCATTGAGGGTGGTGTGTCACTGGATATGACCGAAATGAACAAGGTGCTGAATGTCAGCCCTGAAGACTTTTCCGTGACGGTTGAGCCAGGCGTGCTGCGCAAGCAGCTGAATGATGAAATCAGGCATACCGGGCTGTTTTTCCCGATAGACCCGGGCGCCAATGCCTCTATTGGCGGCATGACCTCAACCCGTGCTTCGGGCACCAATGCGGTACGTTACGGCACCATGCGCGAGAACGTGATTTCCCTGAAAGTGGTTACGGCCGATGGCAAGCTGATTCGTACCAGCAGCCATGCCCGCAAGTCTTCTGCCGGTTACGACCTGACCCGTATCTTTGTGGGCAGTGAGGGTACATTGGGCATTATTGTTGAAATCACGCTGCGGGTTTATCCCATCCCCGAGGCCATCTCTGCGGCCATCTGCAATTTTGAAACGCTGGCATCGGCCGTACAGTGCGTTAACCAGATTATGCAAACCGGCATTGAAATTGGCCGGGTCGAATTTATTGATGCCCAGGGCGTAAAAGCCGCCAATAAATACAGCAACTTAAGCCTGAAAGAAACGCCCATGCTGCTGTTTGAATTTACCGGTTCAGCCTCCAGTGTCAATGAGCAGATTGAAATCGTGCAGGAAATAACCAAAGATAATGGCGGCATGGATTTTGAATGGGCCCAACACCAGGAAGACCGGAACCGTTTATGGACAGCACGTCATAACCTGTACTTTGCCTGCCTGCAATTGCGTCCGGGGGCACGTGCCATTACAACGGATGTCTGTGTACCGATTTCCCGTCTGGCAGAATGTGTGACTGATACGGCCAATGACCTGGAAGGCAAGCCGTTCCCGTGGTCTATCCTGGGCCATGTGGGCGATGGCAATTTCCATGTCCTTATGATGATTGACCCGGAAAGCCCGGAAGAGTGGGCCTTGGCCGAAAGCATGAATAACCGTGTGGTTCAACGTGCCATTGAAATGGAAGGAACCTGCACCGGTGAGCATGGTATTGGCATTCATAAAATGGGTTTCCTGAAAATGGAACATGGTGAAGACGCAATTCATATGATGCGTTTGTTAAAGCATGCCTATGACCCTAAAAATATCCTGAATCCGGGCAAGATGGTTTCCTGGGATGCATAATAATCAATCCAGTCAAAGGTCACGCTAAATGCTTAAATTTGCCGCCAACCTTAGCATGCTGTATACCGAGGTTCCCTTTCCTGAGCGCTTTGCCCTGGCGGCAAAAGACGGCTTCAAGGGGGTGGAGTTTTTATTTCCGTATGATTACAGTGCGCGGCAAATAAGGCAACAGCTCAATGACAACGGGCTTGAACAGGTGCTGTTCAATGTCGCCTGCGGTAACTGGGAAGCGGGCGAGCGCGGGCTTGCCTGCCTGCCGGGCAGAACTGAAGAATGCCTGGCAGGGGTGGCACAGGCACTGGAATATGCGGCGGTGCTGGGCTGTACCCGTCTTCATTTCATGGCGGGCATTGTTAGGGCAGATACCATACC
>JAAYHN010000215.1 GCA_012735395.1 Alcaligenaceae bacterium
CCACCCAAACCAGCCAATACGTTATTACCAGATCAGGCATTGGAACGCCTGATGCGTGGCAATGAGCGTTATGTGTCGGGTCAAACTCAAAACCGGAATTTTGCGGAAACACGTGAGGCATTGGTTACAGGCCAGAATCCTTATGCAGGTATCCTGAGTTGTGCCGATTCCCGGGTCAGCCCCGAGCTTTGTTTTGATGAAGGCAGGGGTGACTTTTTTGTGACGCGTATTGCGGGAAATTACGTTACCAATGACATTTTGGCCAGTCTTGAATATGGCGTGGCTGTATTGAATATGCCGTTGATCATGGTGTTGGGGCACACCGATTGTGGTGCGATTAATGCCGCGGTCAATGCATTTGAAAAACAGCAGGATTTTCCCGGGCATATCCAGAATATTGTGACCGCCCTGATGCCAGCGGTGCGTTCCGTGGAGGGTAAAAATCAATTAACCGAGTTCAGACAGGCGGCCGTAATTGAAAATGTCAGGCACAATGTGCGCCAGTTACAGGGGGCGACACCGGTATTAAGTCAGGCAGTCAAGGAAGGGAGGCTTAAAATTGTGGGCGGGGTGTACCAGTTGGCAACCGGGCGGGTGGAAATGGTTTAAGTATCTGTAAATCTGTTCTTATAAAAAAATCCCTGATGTGTTGTTAAAGCATCAGGGAAGAAAACGCTACGGAAATAAATTAAATAAAAAATGTAAGGAATGTTGTATAGGCTATGTCAGTTAACTGAAAGGTTATGTAATAGTTTTTATCAGGTATTTGGTACATTGTTTAGCTAAGGGAAGAGGTCAAGCGGTTTATATCTTTATCGGAATAGCCGATTTCCTTTAATAATTGCTGGTTTTGGGCGCCAGCCACTCCTACTTCTTTACAAGTGTCAGCGGGTGTTCGGCTGAATCGTGGTGCCGGTGCCGGTTGGGTCACGCCGTTAACTTTGGCAAAGGTGTTTCTGGCCATATTATGAGGGTGAAGTGGTGCTTCGGATAATGACAGGACCGGCGCAAAGCAGGCATCCGTTCCTTCCAGCAAATCACACCATTCTTGTCGTGTTTTTTTTCTGAAAATATCCGCCAGATTTTCTTTTAATGCTGGCCACTGGGTCTGGTCCCATTGGGCATTGAAAGCAACTGAGTTTAGATTGCATTTTTCTCTCAGTAATTGGTAAAACTGGGGTTCCATGCTGCCAATACTAATGAATTTACCATCGGCACATTGATACGTATTATAAAAATGTGCTCCTCCATCACCATTGTTTGTGCCTGCTTTTTCATTCCAGAGGCCAGTGCTATGCCATCCCTGAATCAAGGCGGTAAGAAGGGCGGAGCCGTCAGAAATAGAAGCATCCACAACTTGGCCAAGACCAGAACTGCGCGCTTCGATAATGCCTGCCAGTAGGCCAAAAGCCAGTAGCATACCTCCCCCACCAAAATCACCAATCAGGCCCGGGGTAGGGTAAGGAGCATGATCGGCTCCTGCACATGAGTGCAGGGCACCGCTTAAAGCGGTGTAGTTAATGTCATGTCCGGCAGCATGTGCTAAAGGACCGGTTTGACCCCAGCCGGTTACTCTACCGTAAACTAAGGCCGGATTGTGTTTTTGGCATATGTCTGGTCCCAGGCCCAGTGACTCCATAACGCCAGGCCGGAACCCTTCAATCAGGGCATCAGCTTTTTCAATGAGCTTTAAGGCAATTTCGACCGACTCAGGCTCTTTCAAATTAAGTGTGATTGACTCACGCCCACGGGAAAGGACATCATTGTTTTTGGCTGTCAGTGCCTGCATGCCTTCGGCGGGGCCAGACTTACGCATTTTTTTTACCGGACGATCTATGCGAATAACCCGGGCACCCATGTCGGCCAGCATCATGCCTGTAAAAGGAGCGGGCCCCAATCCGGCAAACTCTATGACTGTAATTTGGGACAGTGGCCCTCCTTTTTTCTTCATCATAGACTCACTGAGGTGCCTTCTTTGCCAATTGTTTTATTGCTTACAAGGAATGCCTCATTCAGGTCAATACCAAAGCCAGGCCCTTCGTTTGGATAAGC
>JAAYHN010000216.1 GCA_012735395.1 Alcaligenaceae bacterium
CTTTTTAAGTTATGGGGAAGCGTGATTTCACCCAGATACTTTGTATTGCTATGTCGGGTATTGATTTGTGCCGCAACGGATTCATCACGGGCAAGCAGCAGTGTTTTTGCATTGCTGCTTGCTGCGGCAGCCAGCGCCGTGCCCCAGCTACCCGCAGCGATTACGAGCACATGAAGTGATGGGCAGGAAGCTGGCATGGCAATAACCTGTTATTGACGGGTTGCGTCAGGTGGCAGAATAATGCCGGAATCTTCAGGAGCGGCACTGTTTTGCTGGGCCTGTTGGGCCGCTTCCTGGGCACGCTGTTCGTAGAGTGCCTGGAAGTTGACTTCGGCCAGGTGCAGCGGTGGCAGGGAAGTACGGTTGATCGCATCGGCAATATTGGCACGCAGGTATGGGAACAGCATGGTGGGACAAACAATACCGATGAGTGGATCAAACTGCTCTTCAGGGATATTGGCAATCTCAAAAATACCGGCTTGTGTGCCTTCTACCAAATACAGGACCTTATCGTTGATTTTTGTGGTGACTGTGGCGCGGACGGTGGCTTCAAAAATGGTTTCGGCCAGACGCTCGCCACCCACGTTCAGGGAAATTTCCACCTGGGGTGTTTCCTGTTCAAGGAAAATTTGTGGGGAATTGGGCATTTCCAAAGACAGGTCTTTCAGGTAAACGCGTTGCAAATTAAAAGCGGGATCGGTGTTTGCTGCTTGTTGTTCTTCAGCCATGCTGTTTCCTACATAAGAAAGGGTTAAGGGTAAAGTTGTTGCCGTGGTAGTCAGGATGCCAGCAGGGCGGTCAGTTCGCCTGCACGATCCAGTGCCATGAGGTCATCACAGCCACCCACATGTTGGTCGCCGATAAAAATCTGGGGTACGGTTCTGCGACCGGTACGCTCTATCATAACAGCACGCTGCTCAGGGTTAGAGTCAAGGCTGATTTTTTCCAGATTGGTGACGCCGCGTTCTTCAAGCAGGCGTTCGGCGCGGATGCAGTAAGGACATGTGGCCTTATAAAACATGGTTACGTTTTTCATAGTGATGATTGTATAAAATTATTCGGATTATTTCTTGCCACCGGTGGCAGTGTGCTTTTTAACAGGCAGGCCGTCTTGGGTCCAGGCGGAAAGGCCGCCAGAAAGCACATATACTTCTTCAATATTGAGTTTTTGCAGGATACCGGCCGCTTTTTGTGCCGTTCTACCCATATTGCAAACCAGAATGACGGGTTTGTTTTTAGGCAATGACGGTACTTTTTGCTCCAGCTCGTCCATGGGGATGTTGCGTGCCTGGGGAATGGAGCCATTCTTGAATTCTTCGGCAGAGCGAATGTCAATAAACAGGGCAGATGATTTGTTGGCCATTTGTACGGCCTCTTTGGTACTTATTGACCCACCGTTGCCACCCAGGGCACCTTTGCGTAATGAGGGAATGGCCAGCATGATGCCGGAAGCAATGGCAAAAAGTAAAAAATAAATGGTATTTTGGTATAAAAGAAAATCCACGTTCAATCCTGTTGGTATGCTTTTTTTGAGCTTAATTGTCAGATTATAAAATAGCTGGACAATTAGAGATAAGACTTCGCTAAA
>JAAYHN010000217.1 GCA_012735395.1 Alcaligenaceae bacterium
AACCCGCCGCGGGCAAGATGAGCCAGGTGTCATTGCCCGTCGCTTATTAGCTGCCGGGGGTGAAATTGCGCACGCCCCAGAGTGTGAATATGTTATTATCAACAATAATTTCGATGTCGCACTTCATGAGCTGCAGCAAATTATTGCTACGGCTCGTTTGCGCTATACGGCGCAGGCAGCACGACACGAAAAACTGTTTGCCGACCTTGGCATCCCTGATGCCTCTTCCAATTAGGCTAACCATATATATTTACTAACATTTTTTCAGGTTATCAAATGGCACGAATTACCGTTGAAGACTGCTTAAAACAAATTCCAAACCGCTTTAGCCTGACGCTGGCGGCAACTTACCGCGCTCGTGAATTGGCCCAAGGCCACGAGCCACGCATTGAAAGCAACAAAGACAAGCCAACCGTCATTGCATTACGCGAAATTGCAAGCGGCGTTACCGGTCTTGAAATGCTGCGTAAAGTACCTACCTGAATCAAACATCAAGCAAGGATAGATACATTATGTCTTTTAAAGGGTTCAAAGGTGCCTCTTCTTCCATTCTTCATGCGCTGCGTGTAGGGTCCCCCTTTAAAAGAAAACAGAAAGAATCTTCCAAACCTGTTGAAATAAGCCAGTTTGAATCCGGTAAAAACGCACAGGCCAGTGACCCATCCATAGCCTCGCTGGCCAAACTTACCGAAATGCTGTCCCATTACATGGACAGCAAAGATATAGAAAAAATCCGCGAAGCCTACCGTTTTGCTGATCAGGCCCATTTAGGGCAATTCCGTTCCAGTGGTGCGCCCTATATTACCCACCCTATTGCCGTCACTGAAATCTGTGCCGAATGGAAGCTTGATGCGAATGCCCTTATGGCCGCACTGCTGCACGACGTGATAGAAGACCAGGGCGTTTTAAAATCTGAAATTGCCGAAAAATTCAACCCTGACGTTGCAAATCTGGTAGATGGCCTAACCAAACTGGAAAAAATCAATTTTGCCACCAAGGCCGAACAGCAGGCGGAAAGTTTTCGTAAAATGCTGCTGGCCATGGCCAAAGACGTACGCGTCATTCTTATCAAACTGGCCGACCGCTTACATAATATCCGCACGCTTGATGCCGTTGGCCCTGAAAAACGTCGCCGTGTTGCCAACGAAACAATGGAAATTTATACCCCCATTGCACATCGTTTAGGCCTGAATTCCCTGGTGCGTGAACTCCAGGATCTCTGCTTTGAAGCCAGTTCGCCCAACCGTTATTCAGTGCTGCATAAAGCGGTTATGGCCGCGCGTGGCAACCGTCGCGAAGTGCTAACCAAAATCACTGAAAACATCACGACTGCCATGCCTGCGCAAGGCATAGAGGCGGAAGTCTCTGGCCGGGAAAAATCCCTGTTCAGCATTTATACAAAAATGCGTGAACAGAAGAAATCCTTTTCTGACGTGCTTGATATTTACGGTTTTCGTATTATTGTGCATACCCTGGCCGAATGCTATTTAGCGCTGGGTGTCATACACCAGCTGTACCGTCCGGTACCGGGCAAATTCAAAGACTACATCGCCATACCCAAATTAAATGGCTATCAGTCATTACACACTACATTGGTGGGGCCTTATGGCACCCCTATCGAATTCCAGATACGTACCCGTGACATGGACCATATCGCCGAAAAAGGCGTGGCTTCTCACTGGATGTACAAAAATGACGACGTTTCACTAAACGACCTGCAAAAGCAAACCCACCGCTGGTTGCAGTCTTTACTGGATATCCAAAGCCAAACCGGTGACTCGGGCGAATTCCTTGAACACGTCAAGGTTGACCTGTTCCCCGATGCCGTTTATGTGCTTACCCCCAAAGGCAAGATTATCTCTTTGCCACGTGGTGCCACACCTATCGATTTTGCCTACAGCATTCACACGGATATCGGCAACCAAATTGTTTCCGCCAAAATCAATGGCGAATTCGTACCGCTTAAAACGGAACTGGGCAGTGGCGATACCGTAGAAATCATTACCTCGCCCGCTTCCAACCCCAGTGCGCAATGGCTGAATTATGTCCGTACCGGCAAGGCGCGCTCAGAAATACGCCATTACCTGAAAACAGTCAAATACGAAGAATCCATTCAATTCGGTGAAAAGCTGTTATTACATGCCTTACAGGAATTGAACATTCCCATGCCCGCCAAAGATGACCCACAATGGGACAAACTGGCTAAAAGCTCAGGGGCGCATTCAGTTGAAGAGATTATGGCCGATATCGGCCTGGGCAGACGCCTTGCTGCCGTTGTGGCCCGCCGTTTTCTTGCCGATGACATCGTTGCTACCAGTGCCGCTGTCATAGATGAAGTCAATGCCGCCAAAATGGGCACCATCTTTATTCAGGGCACCGAAGGCCAGGCCGCCCAGCTATCCAGCTGCTGCTGTCCTATTCCTGGCGATACGCTTATTGCCTGTATCCGTCCGGGGCACGGGCTGGTTGTGCATACCGAAGACTGTCCCGCCGCCTTGCGTCAACGCACACGCGAACCCGAGCGCTGGGTATCCGTCAGCTGGGACAAGGAAACCGCCAAACACCTGCCAACCCGCCTTGAAATCACCATTAAAAATGAAAAAGGGGCGCTGGGCCGTATTGCGGCACAAATTGCCAACGCCGATTCAAACATTATTCAAATGTCAATGAATGAAGAGCTACTTGAAACAGCCACCCTTCAAATTACCATTCAGGTTGACGATCGAAAACACCTTGCGCGCGTTATCAGGCTGGTAAGGCACGTTCCCCAGGTGACACGTATTTTACGGGTTAAAGGCTAAATCATATTGGGGTGAGTGGCTTATGCGCACTCACTTTCCAGCGGAAGGCAGTTTAAACAGACTTGCCACCGTGCAATACGAATTGTTGCTGGCAAAGTTTGGCCAGGTCTGCATCATGCGTTACCAGTACCAGTGTGCTGTGTTTTTCCTGATGCAGCTCAAACATCAAATCTATAATGCGCTCACCGGTGCCTGCATCCAGGCTGCCGGTAGGTTCATCGGCAAACAAAATTGCCGGCTCCATAACAAATGCCCTTGCCAACGCAACCCTTTGACGCTCGCCCCCCGACAATGTTTTGGGATAATGATGGAAGCGTGAAGCCAGCCCGACCCGTTCCAAAATAGCCCAGGCAGCCTCTTTGGCCCGCTTGCCCTGTAACTCAAGAGGTAACATGACATTTTCAAGCGCTGTCAGGTTGGGCAACAACTGAAA
>JAAYHN010000218.1 GCA_012735395.1 Alcaligenaceae bacterium
GCCTGAGGGTGTGGTTGATAAGAACCTGGTGCTGCAGGATGGCTGCTTGCAGCTTGAGCACAAAACAACCCTTAAAAATGTTCAGGAAGCAGATATGCTTACGGTATAAAACAATAGCCAAAGAAGTTTTCCGTATTGTCAAAACCAGGGTTTTTCCGGGTATTTCACGGCCATTATTTTTTTGGTACTTTAACTGCATTTCTGGTGCCTTTAGGTCGTGCCTGTTTTAGAATAAGATGCATGCCAACAAGTTCAGATTTCAAATGGAGACAAAATAATGCCTACCCCAAACAATGCGGAAAAACTTGATTTTCCGCTGGATGACATACGAGTGCTGGACCTTTCCCGTGTTTTTGCCGTGCCATTATGTGGCCAGGTACTGGCCGATTTTGGTGCGGAAGTGGTCAAGGTGGAACACCCGGTCCGGGGTGATGATACGCGCGACTGGGGTATGCGTATTGGTAAAACCGAAACAACCTATTACAACAGTATGAACCGCAACAAGCGTTCAATCACCATAGACCTGCAAAGCCCGGAAGGCATACAGCTTGTTTATGAGCTGCTGCCTTCGTTTGATGTTGTGATCCATAATTTCAAAACCGGCGGGGCCGAAAAACTGGGTCTTGGGTATGAACAGCTCAAAGCCATTAAGCCTGATCTGGTTTATTGCGCCATTGCCGGCTATGACAGCCGTGGCCCCGAGGCCCAAAGACCCGGCTATGATCTGGTCATCCAGGGTGAAAGCGGTTTGATGGCCCTGAATGGTGAAGCGACCCAGCCACCCCTGAAGTTCGGGGTTGCTGTTGTTGATATGATGACCGGTATGTATGCGGCACAGGCCGTGTTAGCTGCCCTGTATAAACGCGGGAAAACTGGCGCTGGCCGGCTTATTGAACTTGCCTTGTACGATTGTGGCATCATGATTACCGGCTATTACGGCCTTGATGCCCTGCTGCTGGAAAAAGACCCGCCACGATACGGTAATGAACACCCATCCATCATGCCTTATGGCATGTTCGAGGCCGCTGATGGCCCCCTGATTATTGCCGTTGGCAATAACGCGCAGTTTTTCAAATTCTGCCAAAACGTGATTGAGCGCCCGGACCTTGCCGAAGACCCCCGCTTTATAAGCAATGTGGAACGTGCCAAATACAGGTCTATCCTGCAGCCGCTTTTGGTTGAGGCGATCGCCTTGTATACGCGGGATCAAATGATAGAACGCATGGTAGCCTGCGGTATTCCCTGCGGCAAGGTGGCAAGTTTGCATGATGCCCTTACCAGTGACCGGACACGGCAAGGCGGCCTGATCCGGCAAATGCCGCACCCCGATGCCGGCAGTACCCACGTTTTTGCACCACCGTACCGTCTGGATGGGAAACGCCTGCCCATCCGTCATGCGCCTCCGCTATTGGGTGAAGGTACCCGTGAAGTACTTACCCGCCTGCTTTCCATGAACGATGAAGAGCTGGCCGTCTTGCAAAGCAAGGGGGTACTGACATTACCTGATAGTGAAGCCGTTGCTGCCCCATAATACTACAAATTTAAAAATATTTTTCAGCCTTGAAATCCCCGTTTTATAACGGGTTTTTTTATATTGGCCTGCACTACTATTTCATATTCCGTTGCAAAAATATATGTTGTATCCGTTCAATTTGCAATGTTGTCAATGGAAACTCCTTCAATACCGGCACTTTGATGGGTTTTACGGCATGCGGCAAGACCAGTGCCTGGCTGATCTGCTCGTAAATCAATAATAAATCCGCCATTTCCGTTTGTGACAAGACCGCTCTTTTTTCAGAATAAACCGTGCGCTCCAGCAGATAAGTCAGCTGGTTTATTTCATAGATCAATTGCCAGTTTTTCTGTAATATTGCTTCCGGTTTGGGAATTTCACCCTGAGCGGTTTGGTGCAGGATATTCAGGTTATTACAGCGCATTTTCATGGGGTAAAAATGTTTCTTGCGCAATTGCTCCGGGGTCCAGGGCTGGCCATTGAAAAGCACATAACTTAATTTTGACTGGGCGCGCAGCAATTCGGCAATGGTGTTATTAAGCCGTCTTGAGGCAGCATGCCGGTTTATAAAAAATATACCGGCTAAACCGATAGCGGTGCCAATTAAAACATCCAGTACCCGTATTTCGGCAAAGTACCTCGCTGCGTCACTCATGCCCGTGCTTGCCACCGCAATAATCAGGGCGCTGGGTGTAAAAAACAGGGCGGTTAAACCATAATTTTTGACAATAAATATTTCACATAACCAGCTGAAAAGAAAGATATAAAAAATAATCAATAACTCACTTGGTTGTAAAGCCATTAAGCCGGTGGCGATAAGAATCCCGAAAATAGTACCAAAGGCACGCTGAACAGAACGGGTGAGGGTGGCAACCACCGTGATTCCAGACAGCACGGAAACCGTGGAAAGCGGTATCCAGAAACTGCGGGGCAACTCGAATGAGTAGGCAAACAGGGCGGAAATAAAGGCAATCAGGCTGAAACGCAAGGCGGAAATAAAGACAATGGAATGCCGGTTGAATGACTGGCTTAATACCTGTGTGACCGGTACTTTTAACCGGATCATTTCAACACCTGGCAAGTCAGGATGATTGATGATTTCTTCTAGTCGTTGCAGCTGCGTAACAAGACGTTTTTCTGATGGGCCGTACAATTGCACTTCCAGCTTTACCCGCAAAGAATTCTGTACGGCCTGGTTAATTGCATGGAATGCCTGCACAATATCGCTGGATAAAGGCGTTGCCCTGTTTATATAATCTTCACCCAGAATAATACAAATACGGTTTGCCCGTTGGTTCAGGTGATACAGTTTTTTATATTGTGCCGATTGATGCCAGCCAATATAACTGGACTGAATGAACTGGTTGGCGGCATTTAGTTGCTGGATAAACTCGCCATGCTTTTCCTGGCAGTTTTCCGTGCCTACCGATTTAATAAGCTCATACAGCTGTGCATACAGGCGTTGCATGACTTCTCGTTCGGGCTTGTTGGGGTCAAACCACCATCCGGCCAGGGCAAAAAACAGGGACAGCATGCCACCGGCCCCAACCAGCAAACCTCGCTCCAGGGCGCCATATATATCCGTTTCCGGCATGGCCGATGTCATGGCAAAAATCAGTACCATGAAAATAGCCGAAGGCCCAATGATATTCAAGGCGCCAAAAACAAATATCATTGAACCTGAAATAAGGGCAATCAATACCGCCAGCATAAAGTGATTGGCAGAAAACAGGCTGCCTGCAAAAGCGCATAAACCCAGGGCAATAACAACCAGAAAGATTTTCTTTGCCCGATGTACATAAGGCGTACGAAAAACATAGAGGAAAGCGAAGCCCCCCAAACCGGCAATCAGGCCGTTATGAAAGTTACCCAGCAGTAATCCGCAAAGCACGGGCAAAGAGGCCGCCATACCCGCAAGAAAGGCCTTGAGATAAGGAAGCGGATTATTGTTTACCTTAACCGCCTGCTTGCATACATTCCATACCGATGTTGCCAATTCACTCATTTTTATTCCGCTTTTCAATATCTGTGTTGTCATCTAATGACCATATTGTAATCAATAATAGAAGCAGCAAAATTACAATAATCGCCACAATTTGCCCTGGCCTTGTGCCTGGTGGCAACTACAGGCACATCCGGCCTAAGTATAAATACCAATATTGCAGCACTATTTTTTTACGGATTATTTATTATATCGATATCGATATAATCGGTATCGATATAATAAATAATCAACAAAAACACGTACTGTCCAATAAAAAAGGTCGATCGTTAGAATCGTCAGGCAGGCGTGGAGGAAGGCGCTATGAACAAACAGGAAGTACTGAAGCAGGCTTCAGTCATCGATATACATGCCCACGTGGTATTGCAGGAAACCATGGGTGCGGCTGGAGAATACGGACCTTTCTTGGGCACCAATCCGGATAACACCCCATTTTTCCAGATTGGCAAGAATTACCGCCTGAACGGGGTCAAGTACGAAGGCAGCCCGTTCATGGATGCCGATATCCGTATCGACAAAATGAAAGCGAGCAGTATTGATTACCAGGTTCTGTCACCCAATCCATTAACCTATTTTCATTTTATTCCTGCTGCTGAAGCCATCCGTTTCTGTCAGATCCATAACGATGCGCTGTCCCGTCTGGTTGAGCGGCATGGCCAATATCTGGGAGGTTTTGCCGCCTTGCCGATGCAGGATCCGCAGGCTGCCAGCCAAGAGCTGAAACGGGCAGTGACCGAACTGAACCTGATGGGAGCGGCTTTCGGGACGGATATGCCCCTGCGCCTGCATGACCCGGCCCTGGATGTGGTTTATGAAACAGCCTCCGAATTGAATGTACCCATTTATATCCATCCGGGGCCAGCGGGGGTGGATGGCCCCGATGGTGATCCGGCTTTGCGTCATTTTGAGCTGGATATTGTTGCCGGCTTTACCTGTCAGGAAACCATTGCGGTTGGTTCCCTGGTGTATGGGGGCGTGCTGGACCGGCATCCGGAACTGGATATCTGTATCAGCCATGGTGGCGGTGCGGTTGCCATGACGGCCTACCGTATGGCACAGGCGGCCCGCAAGCGTCCATGGGCAGCCGAAAACATCCGGGAAAACGGCAAATTTGAAGCCATGCTTAAACGCTTATGGGTGGATACCCATATCGGTCATCCGGACGGTATTGAACTGCTATCGGCCACTTTTGGTGCCAATCACCTGGTTTATGGCACCAATTTTGCCGGCTGGGACATGCCGGAAAACCTGGACAGCAATCATATCCCCTCTTTTCTGGCAGACAACGCCCGCCAATTGCTTCGCAGGGCATAAATACCCGCTCACTAACAAAGAGACATCTATGGGAATGAATTTATTTATTCATGGCGGTACCGTTATTGACGGAACGGGTGCGGAACCCTTTGCCGCCTCGGTACTGGTACAGGATTCAAAAATTATGGCAACCGGTGCGCAGGCAGACCGGCAGGTTATACATCTGGACCAGGTCAAACGAATTGATGCCAGCGGCCTGACCGTTATGCCGGGCCTGATCGATTCGCACTGTCACTTAAGCTTTGATGATGCTTCTTCCAACCTGGAGATTTTTCATCAGCGCCGCAATGCCCTGTCTGCTTTGGTGGCTTCCTATAACGCAAAAAAACTGCTACGGGCCGGGGTGACCTCCATCCTGGACCCGGATTCGGTGTTTGCCAATTCCATTGATTTGCGCGATGCGATTAATGCCGGTTATGTTGAAGGCCCCCGCATGGCCTGTGGCGCCTATGCCCTGATTACCGCCATTGGTGGCACGGCAGGTGGACTGATTGCCAATGAAGGCATTACCGGTTACTACAAGGTCGTGCATGGCGAAAGGGAAATCGTGCAGGAAGTCCGGCGCCAAATCAAGGATGGGGCGGACTGGATCAAAGTGCATGTCTCGGGACTGGTGCCACATTATGCCCATTTGGGAGAACGTTGCAGCTGGAGCCAGAAAGAGCTGGACCTGATCTGTGAGGTTGCCCATGACATGGGTGTGCCGGTCATGGGGCACTGTCGTGGTGCCGAGGCCGTACGGCGGGCGGTAAACGCCAACTTTGATTTATTGTTTCATGCCACCGGCATGGATGACGAAGCTGAACAGGCCATTATTGAAAAACGCATCCCGGTTTGCCCCTCACTGACATTCCAGGCCAATATCGCGGAGTTCGGCGGACAGATTGGTACCAGTCAGGCACTGATTGATCTTTTCAAAAATGAAATACAGGACTCGATTGAGCCGATGAAAAGACTGATTGCGGCAGGCGTACCGCTTATTTGTGGCAGTGAAAGCGGCTTTACCGCCGTGCCTTATGGTGACTGGCACCACCGTGAAATGGAGGTGTTTGTTAGGTACTTTGGCATGACGCCCTTGCAGGCCATTCGCAGTGCCACGGCCGATAATGCCTTTGCCATGAAAATGTCAGGCCAGCTGGGCCTGGTCCAGCCGGGCTGTTATGCCGATCTTTTATGTATTGACGGTGATCCTTCACAGGATATTGGCCTGTTGGGGCAAACCCAACGGATCCGGCACGTTATCAAAAATGGACAGCCTGTTGACCTTTCGCCTTTACCGCCCCATGACCGCCTTTCTGGCTGGCATATACCCACCATGGGGAACAGAATCAGTAAAGAAGCCCTTATGCCATTATCGTAAGCCGCTTGTTGTTATTGAAGATGAAACCCATTATTCACAAAATCCATAAACGCTAACAAAACAAGAGACAAACATGAAACTCATTAATAAATTACTCGTCGCATCCACTTTATCATTCAGCCTGGCCTGCACCGCCCAGGCCCAATCAATCGATACCCAGGAATTTGCCGTGGTCGGTACCTGGGGGCAGCTTGATCACTGGAAACGCGAAGACAAGTTCTGGAATCAGACCTTGCCCGAAGTCTCCGGTGGCAAATTGACAGCCAATGCCAAACCCTTGACCGAGCTGGGCATGGACGGCCAGAAAATCATGCGTGACCTCAGGGCCGGCGCCTTTGATTTTGCGCATGGCGTTTTTCTCTATGTCTCAAGTGACAGCCCGGTTATTGAAGGTGGCGACCTGTCTGCGGTTTCTCCCGATCTGGAAACCTTCCGCAAGGTAATGAATGCCTATCGTCCGGTACTGGACAAAGAGTTTGAAAAAAGATTCAACTCTAAAATATTAATGCTGTATGCATTTGATGAAACCAATATGCAATGCAAATTGCCGGCCGACACCCCATCAGAAGTGGGTCTGGATGTATTCCAAAACCTGAAAATAAGAAGTTATGGTTCTTCCATTTCAGATTTTATTTCTGAAGCCCTGGATGCCGTACCGGTCTCCGTCTCCTTTGGTGAAGTGCTGCAAAGCCTGCAGAAAAATACCATTGACTGTGGGGTATCCGGCGTACGTTCGGCGTATGACGCCAAGTGGTGGCAAGTGGCAACCCATAATGTGAACCTGTCACTGGGGTATACCGCTTCCTTTCTGGCCGTTAACCTGAAAACCTGGAAACGCCTGTCACCTGACACCCAGAAATTGATTGAAAGCGAAGTGGCAAAGCTGGAAGAAGAAATGTGGCAGGCCACCGCAAGAAACAATACTCATGGCCTGAACTGCATTACCTCTGGTCAGTGTGATACGGAAAACGGCAATATGAAGCTGGTTCGCCTGACAGAAGATGCGTCAAAACAGCTGAAACAGGCGGTCAATGACAGTGTGGTTCGCAACTGGGCGTCCCGCTGCAAAGACCGTAGCAAAACATGCGTAGACGACTGGAACAACACTGTTGGCAAAGTTGTTAACTTACATGCCGAATAAATAACGGAGACAAGCTGTATGACGGAGTTATCTGCCATACAGCTTGAGGAGCGAACAATATGTTGTCAGATTTATACCGGTTTTTACACCGGATTTCCCGGGTCGGTGTCTGGATTTGCGGTGCCGGCTTTCTGCTGATTTCAATTGGTGTTTTTATTGAAGTCCTGATGCGTTATTTTTTCCATTCCAAATTCACCGGAACCGGTGAGATTGCCGGCTACATCTTTGCCATTTCCACCACCTGGGGGTTTTCTTACTGCCTGTTTGAGAAAACCCATGTCCGGATTGATTTTGCCTACCAGCACATGCCCAAACGACTCAGGGGCCTCATGGACTGGCTGGCACTGTTAAGCCTGCTGATTTTTTCAACTGTATTGGCAAGCAAGGCGTGGACCACGTTCATGGAATCCATCGAATTTGAATCAGTTTCCACCAGCGCCCTGCAAACCCCTTTATGGATACCCCAACTGGCATGGGCCACCGGATTTATCCTGTTTGCCCTGAATGCCGCTTTTCTGGTGTTGTATACCGGCCTGTTACTGCTGACCGGGAAAAGCGAGCAGGCCACATTGATTGCATCCATTCCCTCTACCCATGAATAACCAGGAATCATAGGAAAAACCATGGTCTTTCTGTCTATTGTCTTAATTCTGCTGATACTCATTTTCATGAGTATCCCGGTTGCATCGGTTTTAGGGATATTAACGCTCTGGCTTGATCAGGCCTATACGGCAGGCCGCATGTCACTGACATTTGGCGGTTTTATCTGGGATGCCAGCACGCAGTTCATCCTGATTTCCGTGCCGCTGTTTATCTTGCTGGGGGAAATCGTGCTGCGGGCCGGACTGGCCGAGAAAATGTATGTCGCCGTTGCCAAATGGCTGTCATGGCTGCCAGGCGGGCTGATGCATGCCAACATCGGTTCATCGGCCATTTTTGCCGCCACCTCGGGCTCCAGTGTAGCCACCGCTGCCACCATCGGCACCGTGGCTTACCCTGAAATTGAAAAACGCGGTTATAAAGAATCCCTGTTCCTGGGCTCGATTGCCGCCGGGGGAACACTGGGTATCCTGATTCCGCCATCGGTCATTCTGATTGTTTATGGTGTCCTGACCCAAACCTCCATCCCCGAACTTTATCTGGCCGGCATCCTGCCAGGCATTTTGCTGTCCATCCTGTTTTCGGCCGTGATTGTGGTTGCCTGCCTGATTAACCCTTCCTATTCAGGCAAAAAAGAATCAAGCACCTGGTCCGAGAGAATGCGGGTGCTGCTTGATCTGGTACGCCCGTTCCTGCTTTTTCTGGGGGTGGTCGGTTCTATTTATGCGGGTATTGCCACGCCCACGGAAGCCGCTTCCTTTGGCGTGGTCTTTGCCTTGGGCCTGGCCTGGTGGGAAAAAAAGCTGACCGTCCGCATGCTGCTGCTCTGTTTTGAAAACACCGTCAAAACCACCGCCATGATCATGCTGATCATTTTTGCAGCCATGATCCTTAACGTGGTTATCGGCTATATGGGGGTGATCCAGTCTGCTACCGCTTTTATCCAGACACTGGGCCTGAGTCCATTGGAAACTCTGGTGATTCTGGTGGTTTTTTATCTGCTGCTGGGCATGTTCATGGAAACCTTTTCCATGATGTTAACCACCATCGGGCTGGTATTTCCCTTGATGATGTCCCTGGGTTATGACGCCGTATGGTTTGGCATTTTGCTAACCATTCTGATGGAAATCGCCCTGATTACCCCACCTATCGGTGTCAACCTGTTTGTGGTCCAGGGTATCAGAAGCAAAGGCGGTGCCTTTAACGAGGTATGTATTGGTGCCCTGCCATTTGTGGCAATGATGCTGCTATTGATCGTATTAATAACCATTTTCC
>JAAYHN010000219.1 GCA_012735395.1 Alcaligenaceae bacterium
TAGGGGTGCTGTCGGGGCAGTCCAGTATTACGGTGCCCAATTTGCTAAGCAAGTTTGAATATCAAATGGCGGGGTTGGGGTTTGGGTTTTTGCCAGCGCCTTATGTCGAAGAGGCGGTGCGCCAGCGGTTGTTGGTTGAAAAGGAGGTCAGTATTCCGAAGCCGATAGAGACGCTGTATGTGGCCTGGCGCAATGAATCACCGGGCAAGGCGCTGGCCTGGTGGCAGAAGCGGCTGGCAAGACCCGATTTGTTTGAGCGGATGGTGGCGTTTACCAGGATGCAGCTGTATAAGCGGCCCCAGTTGTTGCAGATTGTTTGATGGGGATTTATTTTTCTTCGTGATATCTGAAAATATTTTGGCTTCCTGCTATTCGATTGTATGTTAAAAATCCATTGGCAGCAAACTGAAGACTGGCTGGTATTATCCAGGTTTGTTGCGCTCCCTTGTTTTTAGGTACCCGAAAACGGGCACAAGCATTTCTTTCTAAATTAGGCAAAAGGTGTGGCAAGTGCAGCATCCTTTGCTCCGACGCCGCTACGCGCCGAAGTCGCTGCAGGGGACTGCACTTGCCACCCCTTTATGGGCGGGGAATGAAAAACGCAGTCTGGACATGAAGTCACAGACTGCGCATCAACATCTAATCAGGTTAGGGTATCTAAAACAGGTTAGGGCATCCAATCCGATTGGTGCATCTAAACTTGTTAGTGCATCTAAACTGGTTAATACATCCGATCAGAATCAGATGGAATCATTCCGGATCAAATCCTTGGCAATAATAACTTGCTGGATTTGTGAAGTACCTTCATACAATCTGAATAAACGAACGTCACGATAGAAACGCTCAATGCCGTACTCGGACACATAACCCGCGCCACCAAAAATCTGTACCGCACGGTCGGCCACGCGGCAGCACATCTCGGTAGAGAAATACTTTGCACAAGAAGCCAGGGCAGAGACGTTTTCACCGGCGTCACGACGGCGGGCCGCATCAAGAATCATGCACTCGGCTGCATAAATTTCAGCCTTGCTGTCTGCCAGCATGCCCTGCACCAACTGGAAGTTGGCAATAGGCTGACCAAACTGTTTGCGCTCTTTGGCATAATTCAGCGCATCACGCAACATCCGTTTGGCGGCACCGGTTGCGATAGACGAAATATGCAGACGACCCTTATCCAGTACTTTCATCGCGGTTTTGAAACCAACGCCTTCCACGCCACCAATCAGCTGGCTGGCAGGAATACGGCAGTTTTCAAAAATAACGTCACAAGTGTGAGCGCCTTTCTGGCCCATTTTCTTGTCGATTTTGCCTAATGACAAGCCGGGGGTGTTGGCTTCCACGATAAAAGCGGAAATGCCACCGGCACCTTTGATCTCGGTGGAGGTGCGTGCCATGACCGTGAAAATACCGGCATGGGGGGCGTTGGTAATAAAGCGTTTGGTACCGTTCAATACATAAAAATCACCATCGCGAACCGCTGTGGTACGCAGTGAGCCGGCATCAGAACCAGCTTCGGGTTCAGTCAGGGCGAAAGAACCGATCAATTCACCGGCTGCCATGCGGGGCAGGTATTTTTCTTTTTGCTCGGGAGTGCCGTCAATAATAATGCCGGAACCGCCAATACCGTTATTGGTGCCAATATAGGAGCGGAAAGAAGGGGATGTCTGGCCAAGTTCAAAGCCAATCCGGACTTCCTCTTCCATCGTCAGGCCCAGACCGCCGTATTCTTCGGGCAAGGTCAGGCCAAACAGCCCCAACTCTTTCATTTGCTCAATGATTTCTGCTGGAATCTGATCAGTTTCCGCGACTTGCTCCTCGGCCGGGACGAGTACTTCGTTGATAAAACGACGAAGGCTGTCCTCTAATAATGTCTGGGTTTCTTGATCTTTAATCATGATATTGACTTCTCTTTAGTAAAAAACTGTTTGAACGCGGCCTGGGCTTCTGGTGAATTCAGGCATGCTATAAACGCTTCACGTTCAATGTTAAAGGTTTCGGTAATTAAGGGGGTTAATGTTCTTTTAAGCAGGGATTTGGTTGTTTTCAATGATAGCAAAGATTGTTTGGCCATGTTGTTGGCAATTTCCATTGCGGTGGCCAAGCTTTCACCCGGTTCGGTAACGGTATTGATAAAACCGCAGTCAAGTGCCTCGTTTGCTGAAAACGGCTTGCCTGAATACAGCCATTCATTGGCCTTGCGAATGCCAACATACTTGGCCAGTAAAACACTGGATGAACCTTCCGGGCATAAGCCCAACGGTACAAAAGGAATCCGGAAAGTGGTGTTGCTGGCGGCAATCACAAAATCGCAATGCATCAGCAGGGTAACACCAATGCCAATGGCAGCCCCTTCCACGGCGGCTATAACAGGGATATCCGTGGCGGCAAGCGCTTTCAGAAAACGCAGGCCCGGGCTTTCATCTTCGGGCTTTTGCTGAAAATCACGCAGGTCATTGCCAGCGGTGAAATACTGCTGCGCACCCTGCAAGATAATGGCATGCAGGTCATTGCGGCCGGTAGCGGCTTTAAACGCACCGGTCAGGGCGTTATAGGTAGCAAAATCAAGCGCGTTACGGCGTTCGGGGCGATTGATAGTGATGGTCAGGACTTTATCCTGTTCCGATAACAGAACGGTGTCGCCCATGCTATAACTCCGCTGTCAGGCGTTGTCGGGCAGCGGCATATTCCTGCTGCATTTTTTTGACGATGTTGGCAGTGCTGTCGATAGAGTCAATAGAGCCAACGCCTTGCCCGGCTCCCCAAATGTCTTTCCAGGGTTTGACCCGGGTTGAGCCAAAATTGGTTGCCAGCTTTTCTTCTTCTGTTAAGTTTTCGGGGTTCAGGCCGGAAGCAATAATGCTGGGCGTGAGATAGTTGCCGGGAATGCCGGTAAAAAATGGGGTATATAAAATGTCTTTGGCAGAAGATTCGACAATCATTTTTTTGTATCGCTCGTCTGCATTGGCTTCATGGGAGGCAATAAAGCGCGTGCCAATATAGGCAAAATCGGCGCCCAATGCCCGGGCGGCCAAAATACTGTCGCCATTGGTAATGGAACCTGACAGGGCAATGGGGCCATCATAAAATTTGCGAACTTCGGGCAAGATGGCAAAAGGGCTTAACTTGCCGGCATGCCCGCCGGCACCACTGGCTACCAGAATAAGGCCGTCAACACCAGCTTCCAGCGCTTTTTCGGCATGGCGGATGGTAGTGACATCATGAAAAACCAGGCCACCCCATTTGTGTACATGTTTGACGACATCATCGGGTGCGCGCAAACTGGTGATAATCATGGGAACCTTATGTTTTTCGCAGGTTTGCATGTCCTGGTCAAGGCGGTCGTTAGAAGAGTGAATGATTTGGTTGATGGCGTACGGTGCAACCTTGCGACCGGGTTCTTTGGCACGAACCTCAGCCAGGGTTTCGCCAATTTGTGCAAGCCAGTCGTCCAGTAAACTGGAAGGGCGGGCATTCAATGCCGGCATGGAACCGATGATGCCGCTTTTGCATTGTTCGATAACCAGTTCAGGGCTGGAAACGATAAACATGGGTGAGCAAATAACGGGTAGTGTCATTTGCTGGTGCAGTTTTTCAACGATTGGATTGCTCATTCAGACTTGCCTCGATATGAAAGTTATTGTTTTGCCGTGCAGAACCAAGAAAATGGATGATTGGCAGGGTAAATATTGCCAGTCAATTTTAGCATTATGGCTCTACCCAATTGATCGGATTTAATGAATGGTTTAATCGGCTGGGATTAAGGCGGCTAAGCGATGAGGAAGCTTATTTTACGTACAGGGCGGAAAGTTCCGCATAGCAAAATATATTTCCATTGTTACCGTGATATGATAGGATTGATAGCCAGGAATTATATATTGGCGGCAGGCAAAAAATTGCGCTGGATAAGTATATTAATGTCATTGGCCCCCATTTCTTTAATATCAATAAAAATATGTCATTACCATCATATTCAAACAGTTCCGTTCGTTTAACTGATTCAGTCATCCAGAAGTATAAAGATGACCGGCATTTCGTTACGGCTTTGGCACGGGGTCTGGAGGTGCTGGCATGTTTCAGGTCTGGCAATAAGGTGTTAAGCAACCAGGAAATTGCCCAGCGCTGTAATTTGCCCAAATCTACCGTGTCACGCTTAACGTCCACCTTAATTAAGTTAGGGTATTTAACGCATGATGAAATCAGTGGCAAGTATCGTCTGGGTATGGCTACGCTGTCATTGGGTGTGGGCATGCTGGCCAAGCTGGATATACGCCAGCTGGCCCGGCCACTTATGCAGGAAATTGCCGATTTTTCCCAGGGGATGGTTACGCTTGGGGCACGGGACAGGCTTTCCATGCTTTATATAGAAAACTGTCGCAGCCGTTCCGCGCTTACGTTAAGTTTAGATGTGGGGGCGCGTATTCCCATTGCCACGTCATCGATGGGGCGGGCTTATCTCGCAGAAGCCAGTCAGGCAGAGCGTGATGAAATCATTGAAAGGGTGAGGGAGCTTGATGAACAATCAAGTACGGCGATTATTGACAATATTAACCAGGCTGTACAAGATTACCAGGAGCTTGGCTGTACCTGTTCTTTTGGTGATTGGCTGAAAGATGTGAATGCCATTGCGGTGGGGTTGAAGCTGGGCGGGCATTTCCCTATTATGGCGCTTAATTGTGGCGGGCCGTCATTCAGCCTGTCGCCCGAGTTTTTGCTGAATGAAGTTCGTCCGCGTTTGCTGGAAGTGGTGCAGAAGCTGAAAGTATCAATGGGGCAAGTGTAAAAGTATTTGTTTGTGGTGTTTTCCTGGATACAGCGTGTTTTTCATCCCATGGCTTTGCTCCGACGCCCCTGCGGGCCGAAGTCGCTGCATCCATGAGATGAAAAACACTTTTCTTGTGCAAAAATTCGCAGGTTCTTTTCCGGGGAGCCACGGTAATACGATGCTCAAATAATCGACAAGTGTGAAATCAGGTGTCCAGTGCAGCGACTTCGGCGCGAAGCGGCGTCGGAGCAAACTGGACTCTTGATTTCACACGTACCCACAAAAAAAACCGACCCCAACCCCAACCTCAACCCAAAAAACAAAAAAAAGCCTGTCTTGAACCCCCCCAAAAAAACGGGTATGTCCAAAACAGGCCCTGTTTCAATAAACAGGCACTAACGCTTTCTAACGCTTTTCAACCAACGCAAACACCGCACTGGCATTGAAAATATTCTTGCCCTCAACCGTCAGCGCACAGCTGGCAAAAACCATACGCTTGCCCGCACGATGAATAGTTACCCGGGCCTCAACCCAATCCCCTTCCTTTGCCGCCACCATAAACTCACTGTTCATGCTTACCGTAACAAAAGCAACCGGATCGTCATAATGTGCCAGAATGGCATCGCCAAACGCATTATCGGCAATCGTCATCAGCGTACCGCCATGTGCAACCCTGATCTTATTCAGGTGCTCTTCCCGTAAACGTATGCCAAGCACCGTATGCTTGCCATTCACCCGTTGCTCATAATAAGGTCCGGTCAAATCGGAAAAAGGACTGTTCCTGTTCAATAACTGGAAGCCTTCAGGGACATCGTAAACATTCATAATTGAAAATATAAATTAAACCGTAGGGGCCACAAGCATATCACTATAGCGTTGCATATGGAAATCGTGATCACCGAACATCGTGTTAATCAAATTCACACGCTTGAAAAAATGGGCCACATTCAACTCATCGGTTACCCCCATGCCACCATGCATTTGTACCGCCTCCTGGCTAACATGACGGGCCAGTTTGCCAATATAGGCTTTGGCGCCGGAAGCCTTGCGCACGCGGTGTTCAAGATCATCGTGCTGCATTTCAATGGAAGCCAGCAGTGCCATGGAATTGGCCTGTTCTGCCGCAATCGCCATATCTGCCATGCGATGCTGCAGGGCCTGGAAGGTGCCAATGGCCACGCCAAACTGTTTGCGGGTTTTTAAATATTCAAGGGTTGCGTCATTCAGCGCCTTGATCAAACCGCTTGCTTCGGCACACAGGGCCACGTTGGTTTTTAAAATGGCATCCATAATGGCCGGATAAGCCTTGTCTTGTTCGCCAATCAATGCGCTGGCGGGAACCTCAACATTTTCCAGCGTGATATCGGCCGCATAATGGCCATCATGGGTTTTATAGGCTTTTAACGTAACACCGCTGGCAGCCGGGTCCAGTAAAAACACCGAAATGCCTGCTTTGTCAGAAGCCTCTCCGCTGGTGCGTGCGGAAACCAGTAATTTGCTGGCGGAAGGGGCGTCAATAACAGCGGCTTTCTGGCCGTTAAGCACCCAGTTGTCACCCGTCTTGGTGGCACGGCAGCCAACCATTTCTTCCTGATAGCGATAAGCCGGTTCATAATGGGCGAAGGCATAAGTGGTGGAACCATCGCAAATGCCCGGAATCAAGGCTTCTTTTTGTTGCTGTGTGCCCAGTGCATTCAGCAAACCGCCTGACAATACCACCGTGCTGACGTATGGCTCCAGAATCAGGCCCGGTGCCAATGCTTTCATCACCAGATAGGTATCCAGCGCGGAGCCGTCCAGGCCGCCAAAATCTTCTTCAAAGGGCAGGGCCAGCAGGCCCAGTTCGGCATAGGTGCTCCAGGCATTGGTATCATAAGCCTGTTCACTGGCAACTATTTTTCTTCTTGCCTCAAAACTATAGTCTTTATTGATAAAGCGGCCAATGGTATCTTCCAGTGCCAGCTGTTCTTCTGTGAAATTAAAATCCATGGAAAAACTCCAGATATTCGTTAGGTAAATTTGAGTGAAAATATGAATTCGCCAGTGCCTTACAGCCCCAGGATCATCCGGCAGATAATGGATTTCTGGACTTCACTCGAACCACCATAAATAGTTGTTTTGCGTATATTGAAAGCATTGCCTGTCAAATGATAGAAATCGGCAGGGAAAGCGCTGCTAATGTCTTCATGGGATGTATCCATAATATGGGCGGCGGCATAATTGCCCAACGCCAGCGAGGCCAGCTCGGCAATATCCTGCTGGATTTCCGACCCTTTTACTTTCAGGATAGAGGCCTCGGGGCCGGGGGTGTGCTGTTTGCCATCGGCTGACACCAGCTTCAGGTTGGTAATTTCCAGTGCCATCAGGTCCAGTTCAACCCGTGCCAGGCGGTCACGAAAACGCGGGTCATCAATAAGCGGTTTGCCATTGTTGCCGGGCTGTTTGCCGGCCATTTCCTTGACACGGGCCAGGGCAGCCTTGGAGCGGCCAACGCGGGCAATATTAGTGCGCTCATGGCCCAGCAGGAATTTGGCATAGGTCCAGCCCAGGTTTTCTTCACCAACCAGATTGCTCACGGGAACACGCACGTTTTCAAACCAGACTTCGTTCACTTCATGGCCGTCATCCAGCATGATAATGGGGCGAACCGTAATGCCGGGGGTTTTCATGTCAATCAGCAGGAATGAAATGCCCGCCTGTTTACGTACTTCCGGGTCGGTGCGGACCAGGCAGAAAATCCAGTCGGCATGCTGGGCCAGTGTGGTCCAGGTTTTCTGGCCATTGACAATATAGTGGTCGCCCTCACGTACGGCACTGGTTTTAAGGGAAGCAAGGTCAGAGCCGGCGCCTGGTTCGGAGTAGCCTTGGCACCACCAGTCTTCACCGGAAATAATGCGGGGTAAAAAATGGTCTTTGATTTGTTGGGATGCATATTTCTGGATCACCGGCGCAACCATTTTAAGGCCGAACGACAGTTGTTCGGGCGCCCCGTAAGTGGCGCATTCTTCTTCAAAAATATGGCGTTGCACGGCATCCCAGCCGGTGCCGCCGTATTCAACCGGCCAGGCAGGTGCCCCCCAGCCCTGGCGGTACAGGATTTTTTGCCAGTCTACCCGTTCCTGCTTGCTAAGGGGTTCACAGTTGAAAATTTTAGCCCTGACCTTGTCAGAAACATTGTTTTTAAGGAAAGTCCGTACCTCTTCCCTGAATGCGATTTGTTCAGCGTTGAAATTGATATCCATATTTTATCCGTAAGCAGTCAATTTTTGAATATATTGTTCTGCATTGCAAAACAATGATTATTAAAATGGAATTATATTAACGTGGATTGGAATATATTGAAAGTGAATATTTTATGAAACGCATTGTTTTTATAAGGGAAGGTTAAGGGAAATTAGTGTATTATTAATAGAATCATTTATTTCCGCATTGCGGAATCTTTTTTTATTTATTATTAATTTTTCAATAACAAAGCCGCTACAGGAGCCAGATTTAGAATGAGTCACGCTACTTATGAAATTAAAGACCGTGTTGCTTTAATTACGTTTCAGAACCCTCCGGTTAACGGGATGAGTCACGGACTCAGGAAAAGTCTGGTAGTTTATGTAGACCAGGCAGAGGCCGACAGCGCCGTTGACAGTATTGTTATCACGGGTTCGTCACGTGCATTTTCGGGCGGGGCCGATGTTACCGAGTTTGGTACCCCCAAGGTGTTACAGCAACCGATTCTTCGGGTGGTTATTGAAGTGCTTGAAAATGTTAGCAAACCGGTGATTGCCGCCATTGATGGCGTGTGTCTGGGGGGCGGGCTTGAACTTGCCCTTGGCGCGCATTTCCGGGTGGCGGCGGCTACTGCACAAATTGGTTTGCCCGAAGTAAAACTGGGCCTGATACCGGGTGCTGGCGGCACCCAGCGTTTCCCCCGTGCCGTGGGCCTGGAAAAGGCGCTGCACTTAATTACAAGCGGCCAGATTGTTAAAGCCAAAGCGCTGGCAGACACGCCTTTGCTCGACAAGGTGGTAGAGTCTGACCTGGTTAATGAAGCGATTGCCTTTGCCAAAGAAGTGGTGGCACAAAAAATGCCCCTTAAACGTGTCCGTGACATCACGATTCAGCAGGAAGGTGTACAGGAACTGTTGCAGGCTACCCGCAGTAAACTGGAAGCCTCTGCCAAAGGGCAGATTGCGCCCTTAAAAGCGCTTGAAACGGTTGAAGCCAGTGTTTTTCGTCCTTTTGAAGATGGCCTTAAGTTTGAGCGTGAAGTGTTCCTGCAGTTAATGGGTTCTTCTGAATCCATTGCCATGCGTCATATTTTCAGCGCAGAGCGTGCCGCTACCAAAATTCCCGATGTTCCGGCCGATACGCCGTTGCGCAAGGTAGAAAAGGTGGGGGTGATAGGTGCCGGTACCATGGGCGGTGGCATTAGCATGAACTTCCTGAATGTGGGTATTCCGGTCGTGTTGCTAGAGCAAAAACAGGATGCGCTTGACCGTGGCGTGGCAACTATTCGCCGCAATTACGAAAACACCATGAAAAAAGGCCGTATTACGGCCGAACAGGTGGAAGAAAGAATGGCTTTGTTAAGCACTACGCTTAGCTATGATGATTTTGCCGATGTCGATCTTGCCATTGAGGCGGTTTTTGAAAATATGGATGTCAAAAAGGCCGTTTTCAGCGAGCTGGATCGTGTCATGAAAAAAGGTTCTATCCTTGCATCCAATACCTCCACGCTGGATGTTAATAAAATTGCCGAATTCACCAAGCGCCCGGAAGATGTGATTGGCCTGCACTTTTTCAGTCCGGCCAATGTCATGAAGCTGCTGGAAATCGTGCGCGCAGATAAAACCGCCAAAGATGTGCTGGCCACTTCCATTGCATTAGGTAAAAAAATTGGTAAAAAACCGGTGGTGTCCGGCGTGTGTGACGGCTTTATTGGCAATCGCATGCTGTATGCTTACCGTGATGCGGCAGATAATGCCATGCTGGCAGGCGCCTCTCCCTCACAAATTGACAAGGCCCTTGAGAAATTCGGTTTTGCCATGGGGCCATATCGCGTAGCTGACCTGGCTGGCCTGGATATTGGCTGGGCAGTGCGCAAACGTCGTGCCGAGGCCAATCCGCAAGCGTATGTGCCTGTGGTGGCAGACCGTATTTGTGAGGCAGGCCGTTTCGGGCAAAAAACCGCTGCGGGCTGGTACAAATATGAAGCGGGCAACCGGACACCCATTGTAGACCCGGTGGTTGAAAAAATCATTGAAGAATTTCGCAGCGCCCGTGGGGTGGTGCCGCGTCCTGTCAGTGACCAGGAAATTGTTGAGCGTTGCGTTTACGCCTTGGTTAATGAAGGCGCCAAAATCCTGGAAGAGGGGATTGCACTGCGTGCTTCCGATATTGATATTGTTTATTTAAATGGTTATGGTTTCCCGGCATATCGTGGTGGTCCTATGCATTATGCCCAGCAAACCGGGCTGTTTAATGTGGTACGTGCCATTAAGCGCTTTGCGGCGGCCTCCGAGGCCGAAGCCAGGTTCTGGCGCCTGGCTCCCTTGCTTGAAAAACATGTCGAGTCTAACGAACCCCTGAAATAAATAATATAGGGCAAGGA
>JAAYHN010000220.1 GCA_012735395.1 Alcaligenaceae bacterium
ATACTAACTTGTTTAGTATGAATTATCCTTTATTTTCCCTGCTGCAGAAGGAAATTCTTTAGCGGTATATGTTTCTTCTGATTACGGGTTGCAGTATGGGCTCGTCCTGGCAAGTCCAGGAAGGGCGTTTGTTCTTGCACGATTTCTTGTTTTGCTGCCAATAAGCGTTAAACTGCTCTTGTACCGTTTATATTGAAAAATTTGCCAGAAAAGGGTTATATGAATATTGGAGAAGCAGCCAAAAAAACGGGTATTTCCGCAAAGATGATCCGTTATTACGAGGAAACCGGGCTAATCCAGCCTGCCCGGCGCAGTGATGCCGGTTATCGCCAGTATTCCGAAAAAGATTTGCATACGCTGCATTTTATCCGTCGCTCAAGAGACCTGGGGTTCTCGGTGGCGCAAATACAAGAATTGCTGGGTTTGTGGAATGACACGGGCAGGGCCAGCGCCGATGTCAAAAAAATCACGCATAAGCATATTGAAGAATTGCAGTTAAAAATCCAGCAGCTGCAGCTAATGGTAGATACCTTGCAGCACCTGAACCGGCACTGCTCGGGCGATCAGCGCCCTGATTGCCCCATACTGGAAGATTTGGGGCAACTCAAGCATTGTTCAGGCTAAACAGCCTGGCTGGTACTGTTGGTTCTTTGCCAGCGACCAAGTCTGCCAGTAATTTGCCCGAGCCGGTTGCCAGCGTAAAACCCAATGCTCCCTGGCCTATATTCAGCCAGAGGTTTTTATATCTTGTGGCATCAATAACAGGCTTTCCTTTTGGGGTGGCCGGGCGCAGGCCTGCCCATTGTTCTGCCTGAGCATAATTGCCGGCTTCAGGGAAAACGGCCCTGGCTTCCTGGATAAGGGCATTGATGCGCTGCTGATCTATTTTTTTATTCATGCCTACCAGGTCTGCCATCCCGGCAATACGCAAACGGTTGCCAATACGGGCATACACCACTTTGCGTTCAAAGTCGGTAATGCTGGTATTGGGGGCCTTGCCGTCATTTTCTATAGGCAGGGTTAAGCTGTATCCCTTTAAGGGACGTACCGGTACCGTAATGTGCAATGCTTTAAGCAAAGCGGTACTTTCACAGCCAAGCGCCACCACGATATGATCGGCAGACAGAACCTGGCGGTCTTTGAGCAGCACACTGACGTTGGATGAACCATTGCTTTGCAGCTGGCTGATTTCCTGGTTGAACAGAAACTGTACCCCACGGGCCTGCAGGATGGTTTTCAGGTTCTGGCAGAATTTATAGCAATCACCGGCCTCTTCACTGGGGGTATAAATGCCACCGGTAATCTGGTTTTTAAGGGGGGCCAGCGAGGGTTCCTTTTCTATGCATTCTTCCGTATTAAGGGCAAATTGTTCGCAACCAAGCTGGCGCTGGAAATCAAGTAACTGGACCGCAGTGTTAAAAGAAGCCGTACTGCGGTGCAATACCATTTTGCCAGAGGGCTGGAAATCAAAATCCAGTTTTTCACTGTTTATCATCTCGTGTATGAGGTCGCGGCTAAGAAACGACAGCTGCAACAGTTCACGGGTGGTTTGGTCGCTTTGGCTGGCGTTGCAGGCTTTCATGAACTGCAGGTTCCAGCAGATATCGCCCGGGTCAAGGCTGGGCCTGAAGCGCAGGGGTGAATCAGGGTTCAGCAGCCATTTGGGTACTTTACCAATCACACCCGGCCCGGCCAGCGGGGCCACATAGCTATAGGAAAGCTGGGCACCGTTGGCATAACTGGTTTCAAGTCCGGCATCAGGGTTTTTGTCAAGGATACTTATTTTATGTCCCTGTTCGCTAAGGTAGTAGGCCGTTGTTAAACCAATGACACCGGCACCTAAAATAAGAATTTCCATATCTGTTCCTGATTATTTATTTGGCTATAGCGAATTCAGCCACGCCAGTTCTTCATCGGTGAAACCGGCCCGTTTGCGTGCTTCCATATTTAAAGGGCCTTTAGGCTTGGCTACACGGTAAGTTTGAACCATATCGGCATAGGTGGCAACCGGATCTTTATTTCCCAGTTTACAAAAATATAAATACCACTTGTTGCCCAGTTCAACATGACCAACTTCATCGTGCAGAATAATATCCAGAATACGCACCGCTTCCATGTCATTCACGCTTTTCAGTTTGTTCTGGATAACCGGAGAAACGTCCAGCCCACGGGCTTCAAGGGTTCTGGGCACCAGGGCAAGCCGGGCAAGAAGATCGTTAGCGGTTTTTTCGCATATTTCCCATAAGCCGTTATGGGCCGTGAAATTACCGTACTCATATCCCATGTTGCGCAAATGATCCCGAACCAGCGAAAAATGATAGGCCTCTTCTTTGGCAACACGCAGCCAGTCGCGATAAAAATCGTCAGGCAAATGGGCAAAGCGCCAGATAATATCCAGCGCCAGATTAATGGCATTGAATTCTATATGTGCAATAGCATGAATAAGTGCCGCTTTACCCTGTTCACTATTAATGGAACGGTAGGCCACTTTTTGTGGGGAAACCAGTTCGGGTTGCAAGGGCCGACCCGGAATAGTCTGGCTGGGTGATGTTATTTCCTGCGTATGAATAGGGGCATCAAATG
>JAAYHN010000221.1 GCA_012735395.1 Alcaligenaceae bacterium
CGCTTTTCTTGATGATGGGCAAGGTGGTGTCCATGGCGGTTGCCCCGGCTGTTCCGATTGAGGGTACCGGGTAGCGTGTTGCAAAAAAGAACAGGACAATAATGGAAAGCAGCTCGCGGAACAGGTCCGTCATGAGCGCGGCGGCACCATAGAACTCACCCAAACGGGCCGTTACCAGTACCCCGGACAGCGAAAACCAGCCGAAACCGGATGAAAATACAAGCCCGTGGCGGATATCCATGCCCATGAGCCATGCGGTAACAGCGCCACCAGCCAGAGAACATAAAATAACCAGAATGGGTGTGGCAATTGTCCTGAATTGCAGAAACTTCAGTGAAAGCGGGGCAATGGCCAGGTCAATGCCAATAATAAACAGCAATATATACAGGAACACATCAACCGAAGGTATGATTTGGGTGTTGGTTCCGGCTAGAAGCAACAGTTTGGCCAGCACAATACCAGCCAGTACAAAGGCAAAGGCCAGGCTGCATTCCTTGATAACGTGCATGATGCCCAGATCAGATTCGGTTTTTTCTTCGGTTTTTTTGGGGCCGGGCAAAACCAGCCATAGCCCCAAAAAAGAAAAAATGGTGGTGCTAAGGGAAAAAGCCAGTGCAATGCCCAGAATTTCGGTCAGGTTTTGCAGGTTTTCCAGCTGCAGGCCAAACTTATAGCCAATGGCAAACAGCAGCAGCCAGACAAAAGGGGTAATCAGCCTTGCCAGGCGGGAGGACATGCTGCGTGGCAGTACTTTGCCTGTGATGACACCCAGTAACAGGTACAGGCAGATGGGCAATAATGATAATAGCAACTCTTTCAAGAAATCCCTTTGCTGGATTGTCAGGTCTGCCCACAGAAATCATGCGCAGACCAGGCCAGATTTTGCTGTATGGCCTTTTTGGTTTTAAGTAAAAAGAAGAAGTCGCTTATTGCTTGCCGTTAGCCAGTTTTTCTTGCAGTGTTTTTTTGATGGCAGGCCACTCTTCACGGGTGATACTGTACATGACCGAGTCGCGTACCGTGCCATCGCGGCGCAGGGCGTGGCCACGCAGTACACCGTCTTTTTTGGCACCCAGCCTTTCAATGGCTTTTTGGGACGTATGGTTGATGCCGTCGGTGCGCCAGCCAACCACATTGGCTTTCAGGCTTTCGAACGCATAAAACAGCAGCAGGTATTTACAGGCCGTATTGACATGGCTGCGGTGCCAGCTTTTGCCGTACCAGGTATAGCCAATTTCAAGACGGGCGATATTGGGCACAATGTCGTGATAGCGGGTGGAACCGATGACTTTTTTTGTTTTGGCATCAAGGACGGTAAAGGGCAGCATATGCCCGTCCTGCAGTCCTTGCAGGGCTGTTTCTATATAGGCGGTTTCATTGCCTGGCTCAGGAACAGAGGTATACACCAGATTCCACAGTTCACCGTCACTGGCTGCGTTTTTCAGGCCTTCGGCATGGGCAAGACGCATGGGCTGAAGAATAACCCCAAAGCCTTCAAGCTGGATGGGGTGTATGGGAGTAGCAAAGGGGGTGACCGTTGCCTGGGAGGTTTCTGTTGAGGTATTCATGGTGTAAGAGTAATGGGGTTAACGCTGCCTCATTATAATGGATTCACCCATGAATAGGGCGTCAAATATCAAGGAGTTCCCTAGTGGCGGGATGGTAATCCTGCAGGTATGATCTGGCTATAAGTTCACGCTGGCTGGCAAAGACAAAAAGGCCATCCGGTTACGGTTAATTTATAGGGGAAAAATATGAATATCAGAAAAATCTTGATTGCAGGCGGCCTGGCGTGTGCCGCTATGGGGTTTGGCCATTTTGCGGCTGCCAGCGACTGGAAAGAAATCCGTATCGGGATAGAAGCTACTTACCCGCCCTTTGAATACAAGAATGCCAAGGGTGAAATGGAAGGCTTTGATGTCGAGGTTGCCAATGCCATCTGTGCCAAGCTGGATGCCCAATGTGTGTGGGTAGAGCAATCCTTTGACGGCCTGATTCCGGCCCTGCAGGCCCGTAAATTTGAGGTTATTCACTCCAGTATGACGGCCACCGAAGCCCGCAGCAAGGTTATTTCCTTTACAGATTCGCTGTATTCCATTCCTACCCAGTTAATTGCCAAAAAAGGCAGCGGCCTGCTGCCAGCCGGTGACTCCCTGAAAGGAAAGCGGTTGGGGGTGTTGCAAGGCACTACCCAGGAAGCCTATGCCAAAAAAGCCTGGGGTAAATCAGGCGTGCAAATCGTTTCTTATCAGGATCAGTCACAAACCTATGGTGACCTGAAAGCCGGTCGTCTTGATGCCGCCTTGCTTGAAAAACCCAATGCGATTGCGGGTTTTCTTAAAACCCCCGAAGGGGCTGATTTTGAGTTTGTGGGTGAGCCCCTGTCAGATGACCCGATCTTGACCAATGAAATTGCCATGGGTTTACGCAAATCCGACAATAAATTGCGGGAAGCGATTAATAAAGCCATCAATGAGCTGGTTGCCGAAGGTACAATTGCCAAAATTGCAGAAAAATACTTTGAGCCGGGTGAAATTGGCCTGATGTCGGCAAAATAAGCAGGCTTGTTGGCAGACAGGTGTAAGTCGTTGATTGGGCAATCCCGTTGTTGCCCAATCATTTTTGTTTTTTAAGGGGTCTACATGTTTTTGCATGGCTATGGCAGTCAGATTGTGGCCGGCACATGGGAAACCATCAAGTTGGCGCTGCTGTCACTGCTGGTTGCCTTTATGCTGGGCTTAATCGGGGCAAGCGCAAAATTGTTTGGCAATTTCCTGTTAAAAGGGGTTGCCCAGGCCTACACCACGCTGGTACGCAGTGTGCCCGACCTCGTCCTGATGCTGCTTATTTTCTTCAGTATCCAAATGGGCTTGAATAGTATTACCGATGCCCTGGGGTTGCCGGTTTTTGAAATAGATCCTTTTCTGGCCGGTGTGCTTACAATCGGCTTTATTTATGGTGCCTATTTTGCCGAAACCTTGCGGGGGGCTTTTTTGGCCGTGCCCAAGGGGCAACTGGAGGCCGGCAAGGCCTTTGGCATGAGTAACTGGCAGGTTTTCGGGCGTATCCTGTTTCCGCAAATGATGCGTTTTGCCTTGCCCGGGATTGGCAATAACTGGCTGGTCCTGTTAAAGGCCACTGCACTGGTGTCTATTATTGGCCTGTCCGATCTGGTTCAGGTGACACAAACAGCAGGTCGTTCTACCAACAGCATGTTCCTGTTTATTTGCGTGGCGGCCGTTATTTATCTGGCCATGACAACGCTCTCCAGCCTGGTGTTATGGTGGCTCGAGAGAAAATATTCAGCGGGTGTACGTGAGGCTCAATTATGATCGAGTCCTTTGAGAATTTCCTGACGATTATTAACGAGTATTGGCAACCGTTTCTATTCTGGGACGGTACGGCTTTTTCCGGCCTGGCGGTCACGTTATGGATATTGACGCTTTCGGTGGTGATCGGTTTTTTGCTGGCCTTGCCCCTGTCTGTTTTACGGGTGTCGAAAAACAGGCTGTTTAGCGGGCCGATCTGGCTGTTTACCTGGGTTTTCCGTGGCACGCCCCTGTATATTCAGTTATTGCTTATTTACAGTGGGGTAGTCGGGCTGGAGCTGGTAAGGGAAACACCGGTTTTGTTTGCGTTTTTCATTAGTGGTTATAACTGTGTGGTATTGGCACTGGTTTTAAACACACTGGCCTATACCATTGAAATTTTTGCCGGTTATATCAAGGCCATGCCACATGGAGAGCTGGATGCGGCAAGAGCCTATGGCATGTCGCGCTGGAAAATGTACACCCGTATTATTTTGCCATCGGCGTTGCGCCGCGCCTTGCCCGCTTATAGCAATGAAGTCATTTTAATGCTGCATGCCACCTCACTGGCTTTTACGGCAACCGTACCCGATATCTTGAAGGTGGCCCGTGATGCCAATGCGGCCACTTACCTTACTTTTGCTTCATATGGTACGGCGGCTTTGTTGTATATGGCCATTTCGTTTGTGCTGGTTTGGGCATTCAGACGGCTTGAACGCAGGGCCCTGGCTTTCCTGGGGTAGGTTCATTAGGAAAATTATGTATAAACTTGATGTCCGGAAAATTCATAAATCATATGGCCAGAATGAGGTTCTTAAAGGGGTTTCATTGCAGGCCAGCGCCGGTGATGTGATTGCCCTGATCGGTTCCAGCGGTTCGGGTAAAAGCACGTTTTTACGCTGTATCAACTTTCTTGAACAGCCCGATAGCGGTAGTGTCTGGCTTAATAATGAAGAGCTGACGGTGATTAAAAACGGCAAGGGACGCTTGCATGTGTCCGACCCAAAGCGTTTGCAGCAGTTCAGGACCAGGTTGGCTATGGTGTTCCAGCACTTTAATTTATGGGCACACATGACGGCACTTGAAAATATTATTGAGGCACCGGTACAGGTGCTGGGCATCAAAAAAAATGAAGCTATTGAACGCGCCCGTCATTATCTGGACAAGGTAGGACTGGTCAGCGCTGTTGAAAAGCAGTATCCTTCCCAACTGTCTGGTGGACAGCAGCAGCGTGTGGCGATTGCCCGTGCCCTTGCGATGGAGCCGGAAGTGATGCTGTTTGACGAACCCACGTCGGCACTGGACCCTGAACTGGTGGGTGAAGTGCTGAAAGTAATGCAGCAATTGGCTGAAGAAGGACGAACCATGATCGTGGTAACGCATGAAATGGGGTTTGCCCGCAA
>JAAYHN010000222.1 GCA_012735395.1 Alcaligenaceae bacterium
GGGTCTGCAAATTATGTTCCACCAATTCGGCAAAATGGACACCTGGCACGACTTTATGCGGTTCACGGAAACGTTGTGGATACTTGCTGTTGCACAAAACCATCCGGTCATTGGCATCCCAGTACACAAAGGCTTCAGCCATGGTTTCAATGACATCCAGCAACCAGCTGGCAGATTGGTTCAATACCTGCAAAACCTCCGGGACATAGGCCTGCATTTGCAAGGATACGGTTCCGGGCTGTTCCGCACTGCTCATCACAATGGCCGGTTTTTCCAGCAAGGCATTCAGGTTTACCGCCATTGATTCCGGTGATGCGCCAACAATGAGAGGGGTAATTCCCAAACGACGAGCACCCTCTCCATCTGTAGCCGGATTGTCGCCAATCATAAATACATTTTCAGCGTGCGCATTGAACTTTTGCAATGCATGCAGAAACATGTGCGGTTCCGGTTTACCAAAGACCACATAGTTCAATGAAGGAACCGCTGACTTGAACATTTCCAGCAAGGCACCCGTTTCCAGTTCGGGCAAACCGTTAATATCAGGATGAGTCAGATCAGGATTAGACACCAAAAATTGTACGCCACCAGCCGCTGCTTTCATGGCGGCAGTCAATGACTCATAACTCAGGTAAGGATCCCTGGTCAGGATAACCACATCCGGCTCATCCTCAACCAACTGGCAACCCAGTGAAAGGGCCAATGCTTTCAGGCTATCCGAACCCATTAGCATAATACGTTGTCCTGCATATTGGGTCGCGGCATAATGAATTGTCATTTCACCTGCCAGTAATATATTGGAAGCGGGGATATGCAATCCAATCAGGGATAAACGTTCTGACAGCTCAACAGCCGTATTTCTGGAGCTGTTTGACAGCAAAACCAGTTTATCCTCGACAGCATGAATCAGTCTCTGGGCACCCGGCAAAGGCTTGCCACTGGCTATCAGACAGCCATCCAAATCAACCAGTACAACATCAGCCAGACGAAGTTGATCCTTGATCAAACCCATAAGATACACAACCTGTTAAATTTGTTAATTGATAACAACCGGAATGGTTACAGGGATGCATCTTAGAAAAAAGAAATGACATGACTATTTAAATTTGTACTTTCAAATCATATGCTTAGGTACTTTTTCAGTTAAATAAAAGCATTTATGCCTGAAGCCGTACCCTGAGCCCATACCGTTTTAAGTCATAGGCAATTGAATTAATTAATGATTTTGTCAAACGCACGTCATGTCTCCGAGGTACTTTAGTACCTCGGATTATTTTTGCAATACGTATTCATGAAATTTCTTTTGGCAGATGATCACGCCCTCATCCGTTCAGGCCTTATCAGCCTGATTCAACAAATTCATACTGAATGGCAAATGCATGAAGCAGCTGACATGCAAGGTATAGAACAAATGCTGCAAGCCATACCGGATATGGATTTGCTCATGCTTGATGTGCACCTTCCCGGTGCCGAAAACTTAAGCGGTTTAAGGGAAATAAGGAAAAAATGGCCAACACTTTGTGTTGTCATGATTTCGTCTTCAGAAGAGCCCGGGTTAATCCGCCAATGTCTGGCGCTTGGCGCTTCGGGTTATATTACAAAATCAAGCAGTAACCAGGTGCTTGGTTCAGCCCTGAATCTGGTGTTATCGGGGGGTGTTTATATTCCACCGGCATTGCTGGGAGGTTTTGGCAAAGAAGCCATTTCCGACAACTCCCGCGTGCTGGACATACTGACACCCCAGCAACAGGATTTGCTTTCCATGATGGCCCAAGGCTATTCCAATCAGGAAATAGCAACAAGCAAAGGCCTGGCAATACAAACCGTTAAAAATCAGGCATCAGCCATTTTCAAATTGCTTAAAACCAAAAACCGGATTGAAGCAATTTCAATATACCGCTCTGCACATAAATATTCTTATTATTAACTTTTTATACAACGTAAACTTTTACAGCCAGTAACCACCAACATGACCGTTTGTTTCTTCAACGTCGGCAATGGTTTCTTTGGCGTCTTTAAACATATCGGCAAAAAACAGGACTGCTGTATAAACAGATGAAACTACCGCTGCGAATGGGGCAACAATATTTTCCAAACGGGCCTCACGCTTTTCCAGGTTAGCTAATTGACGGGCAGTGGCTTCAGAATAATTTTGCATTATGAACTCCTTTTTCATAATATGGAACATAATGATATTATAGGGTAAACCCTAGACAAAAGCAAGGGTTTACCCTAGAACAATTGGAACTATCCTTATATCTATTGCCTATAAAGCAACACAGGCCCGTTTTTCAGTCATCGTTCGCCACTGATACCGTTTTGGCCCCCAAAGCAGCCAGCAGTACCTTCGGGTCTATTTCCACCAGATACCCTCTTCTTCCCCCATTAATATAAATAGCGGGCAGCTCAAGAATACTGGCTTCCACCCATACCGGCATTTTCTTGCGGGTGCCAAAAGGTGAGGTCCCGCCGATCTGATAGCCCGAATGTTTGGGGGCAACCTCTGCCTGACAGGGTTGCATTTTTTTGGTACCCATTTGCCGGGCCAGGTTTTTCAGGGATACTTCCCGGTCTCCGTGCATCAATACGATATGCGGTTTGGCATGCTCATCTTCCATAACCAGGGTTTTAATGACTGCATGTTCATCCACATTCAATTGCCTGGCGGATTCGGTCGTGCCGCCATGATCAACATAATCATAAATATGCTCTCTATAAGCAATTTTGTTTTTTTTCAGGAATTGGGTTGCGGGTGTTTCCGATACGTGTTTTGCTTTTGCCATAATGGTTAAATATCAAGCTCTGGGATGGTGTTGTGCATGCAGGTTTTTCAGGCGCTCCCGTGCCACATGCGTATATATTTGCGTGGTGGAAATATCCGAATGCCCCAGCAAAAGCTGTACAACCCGCAAGTCAGCACCGTGGTTTAATAAATGCGTTGCAAAGGCATGTCGCAATACATGGGGCGACAGCGGGGCATGGATATCGGCAATAATGGCATATTTCCTGATTAACTGCCAGAAAGCCTGCCTTGTCATGGCACTTCCCAGCCGTGTCACAAACAGGTCATCCGATTGCCGGTTACCCAATAAGAGGTTTCTGCCATTTTTCAGATAAACCTCAAGCCAGTATACCGCTTCGGCCCCCAGGGGAACCAGCCGGTCTTTGCCACCTTTACCCATGACCACCCGTACCACGCCCTCGTTCAGGCTCAGGTGCAAAACTTTCAACAACACCAGCTCGGACACCCGCAAGCCGGTTGCATACAGGGTTTCCAGCATGGCCCGGTCACGCAAACCGCCTGGCATGTTTGTGTCAGGTGCTTCCAGCAAGTCCATCACCTGGTTTTCTGTCAGGGTTTTGGGGGTTCGCAACGACTGTTTGGCTGACGGCACGTTCAGGCAGGGATCATGCTGGATAAACCCCGCACGTAAAGCCCAGGCAAAATAACGTTTCAGGGAAGCCAGCCGGCGATTGACCGTACTTGCCTTGCTGCTGTCATGCTTACTGGAAAACCAGGCGTGAATATCGTCGTTGTTTGCCGCAAGCAGGGTTTTGGATGGTTTTTGCCGGCCAAGATAGTTTTCAAAACCAGTCAGGTCGCGCCGGTAAGCTGCCAGCGTATTGGCCGAAAGCCCGTCTTCCAGCCAGATGGCATCGATGAAAGCGTCAATATCAGCCTGCGTCATAGTTCCTGCATGGTAATTGAATTGATCCAAAAGAAAATAAGCAGTTAGTATACTTAATTTAATAACAAGCTTGACCGTTAAGGTTTCCTTAATATACCCGTTTGCACATAAAAAGACGCTATTAACATATTCCGCTATATGATAGTGTTTTCCGCTTAACAGAACAAAGTGGCTTAACCCTATTTTTATTGAAGTGTGATGTATGCAGATTGCCTTGCTGGTTTTACCTGATTGTTTGATTGTCATTTTAGGCTGGGTTCTGTATAACAAACTGCACTTTTCCAAAGAGTTTTTTTCAGGGCTTGAAAAACTGGTTTATTTCATCCTGTTTCCCGCCCTCCTGGTTCGCTCGATTGCCAGTACCCCCATGTCACTGGCAACTACCGGCAATTTTCTGTTAGCCACCATCATTCTGGCATTATTGGGCAGTTTTTGTGTCTGGCTGGCCAAGCCCGTTCTGAAGCCACGGCCCATCGCACTGGCCTCAGTTGGGCAATGTGCCTACCGTTTCAATACGTATATCGGCTTATCACTGGCCCCCTCTCTGGCCGGACAGGCCGGGCTTGCCACCATGGCGGTGATTGTGGGCTTTGCCATTCCCTTTGTAAATATCCTGGCGGTAAAATCACTGGCCAGCCATCAGGAAGGAAGCAATTTATTTAAAGAAATCCTGAAAAATCCGCTGGTGATGGGTACATTTTTGGGTCTTTTATTGAATTTTAGCGGTATTTCACTCCCTTCCTTTATGGATGTCACCCTGGCCAAACTGGGTAACAGTTCCATTCCCCTGGGTTTATTATGCGTTGGCGCCAGCCTGTCACTGCAAGGTGGCAGCCGTGACGGCAAACTGGTTGCCTGGATATTAAGCATCCGTCTGGCCCTGATGCCCGTGTTTGCCATGGCCATTGCAACCCTGCTGGGGTTTTCTTCGGCTGACACCTTAATGTTTGTGCTGTTTGCCGCCCTGCCTACGGCCTCTGCCGCCTATATACTTGCCATTCGCATGGGGGGTGACGGGCGTGTGGTTGCCTTTACCATATCAGCCGGTACC
>JAAYHN010000223.1 GCA_012735395.1 Alcaligenaceae bacterium
CGCTAAACGAACTTATGGATACCCATGTCGCATAAAAAAACGGTTTCATCCTCTGCTTTTTCACGGTGGTTTCCCATTCTTTCCTGGGGGCGCCAGTACGACCGCGAACAGCTTGGCGGCGATTTGCTGGCCGCTGCCATTGTTACTTTAATGCTTATTCCGCAAAGCCTGGCTTATGCCATGCTGGCGGGGCTGCCTGCCCAGGCGGGTTTGTATGCCAGCATGCTGCCCTTGCTGGCTTATGCCGTTTTTGGCAGCAGCCGCACGCTGGCCGTGGGGCCGGCTGCGGTCACTTCCCTCATGACAGCGGCTGCGGTTGGGCAGGTTGCCGCAGCCGGTACCGGTGCTTACTGGGATGCCGCGCTGGTGTTGGCCTTATTGTCGGGCTTAATGCTGGTTATTATGGGGGTACTTAGGCTGGGTTTTCTGGCCAACTTTCTTAGCCATCCGGTGATTTCCGGTTTTATTTCAGCCTCGGCTATCCTGATTGCCTTCAGTCAGCTCAAGCACTTGCTGGGTATTCCTGCCAATGGCGATACCTTACTGCAACTGTTGCCATCCCTTTGGCAGGGGCTGGCGCAAATCAATTTTTATACCCTTGTGTTGGGAGCGGGGGCATTGGCTTTCCTGTGGTGGGCCCGCAGCCGTCTTAAACCCTTGCTGCGTCGCATTGGGGCAGGCCCCCGCCTGGCAGACGCATTGGCAAAAGCCGGGCCGGTAGCGGCCATTGCCGCTACAACCGGGGCAGTGGCTATCTGGAACCTGGCAGAAAAAGGGGTGCGCGTGGTGGGTGAAGTGCCGCAGGGCTTGCCACCATTCACGCTGCCCGGCTGGAATCCCGAGTTATGGGGCAGCTTGCTGGTGCCGGCGTTGCTGTTAAGTATCGTGGGTTTTGTGGAATCCATTTCGGTGGGGCAAACATTGGCAGCCAAACGGCGCCAGCGGGTAGAGCCCGATCAGGAACTGGTTGCCCTTGGGGCCAGTAATATATCGGCGGCTTTTAGCGGTGGTTTACCGGTTACGGGCGGCTTTTCACGGTCGGTGGTTAACTTCGATGCCGGTGCGCAAACCCCGGCAGCCGGCGTTTACACTGCCGTTGGTATTGCGGTGGCAACTTTGTTGTTTACACCCTTGTTGCGTTATTTGCCGCAGGCTACGCTGGCGGCCACCATTATTGTGGCCGTGCTGTCGCTGGTTGATTTTGGCATTCTCAGGCGTACCTGGGCTTATTCGCGTTTTGATTTTGCAGTGGTGGTGTTAACGCTGGCAGTCACTTTGCTGGCGGGGGTGGAAACGGGGTTGATTGCAGGCATCGGCCTGGCGATTGCCTTGCATTTGTATCGCAGTAGCCGTCCGCATGTGGCGGTGGTGGGGCAAGTGCCTGGCACCGAGCATTTTCGCAATGTCTTGCGCCATCAGGTGCACACCAGCCCGCAGGTGCTGGGCCTGCGTATTGATGAAAGCCTTTACTTTGCCAATGCCCGCTATCTTGAAGACCGCATTAATGAAGCGATTGCCGAACAGCCCGAACTGCGCCATGTCATCATTCAATGCTCGGCAATTAATGATATTGACGCCAGCGCCCTGGAAAGCCTGGAGGTGATTGAAACCCGCTTGCTGGAAGCGGGCATCAAACTGCATCTTTCCGAGGTGAAGGGGCCTGTTATGGATAAACTGGCAGGCACGCCATTTTTGCAGAACTTGAGCGGGCAGGTTTTCTTGACGCATTATCAGGCGGTTAGTGCTTTGGCACCAGAAAGCATCAGACATGATTCTGGGAAATAACAGCTGGCGGTAGGGGGGGGGGCTGGCGAACCGATGGAAACCAGGTATGTATGGAAGGATTTATATGTGCGGAAATTTGCCGTACATGATATAATCATTTCAGAAAAGATTGCAGGAGTGTGATAAATGTCTATTATCGCCCGTGAGCGCATAGAAATGCGTGTAGACCAGGAAACCAAACAGTTGGCAGAGCGTGCTGCTGCTGCGTCAGGTTGTGCCTCTTTAACCGAGTTCATGGTTCGCCTGATTCGTGAAAATGCCCCTCAAATTTTACAGGAACAGGCCAGTATTCAATTAAGCAATGCCCAGTTCGACCGTTTTATAAAAGCTTGCGATGCGCATCATGATGTACCTGCCCGTTTACAAAAGGCAGCCCGTCTTTTAAATAAAGAAGGTTTTTAGCATTGTTACTGGGCAGCACATTTGAAATAGCCAATGCCACGAAGCATGACCTAAAGAAATTTGATTGTGGAAAATCAAGTCTTAATGAGTATTTAAGCCGGTTTTCAATTAAAAACAATATGTTGGGGCTTAGCAGGACATGGGTGTTACCGGGCAAGGCAGGGGGAAATAAAGCAGACGTTGCTGCTTATTATACTTTGGCAGGCAGTTCGGTTAGCCGTGAGGCATTGCCAAAACAAAGCAAATCGTTACCTGCCTATCCGGTGCCAATTATTTTGCTGGCAAGGTTGGCCGTTTCCCTTGAGTATCAGCATAAGCAGTTGGGCATGAAAACATTGGTTCATGCCTTGCAAACAGCTTGTTCACTTAGCCAGCAAGGAATACCTGCCGTTGGTGTCGTGATTGATGTTCTGGATAATGAAGCCATGAACTTCTACCATCATGCAGGTATTTTTACGCCATTTTCAGACAATCCGCTTCGCTTGTTTGTGCATATGAGTGCCATAGCGCAATTATAATATTGCATAAAGCCTTTATTTTGCCAAACGCCGTGATTCAGGCGGTTAGTGCTTTGGTACCTGCTTTTTGTCTGGCAAAGTGAATGAAACAACGGCGGCAATGAGCAACAGCGCTCCGGCTGAACCGAATGAAATCCAGTGCGTCTGGAAAACCTCATAAGCCCAGCCCCCTAGCCATGAACTTATCATGCCGCCCACCTGGTGGCCCAGGTACGCCAGGCCATACAGGACGCCAACCAGTTTCACGCCATAAATATCGGCCAGAATGGCCGATGACAGTGCGATACTGCCTGCCCAGACGACACCGCCCACAGTGGCAACCCCAAATAACTGCCATTCAATAACGACCGCAACCAGCCCGAAAAAGCCCAGTCCGCGCACAAAATAAATGGTGGCCAGCATGTAGCGGCGGGGCAGTATGTCAGACAGACGGCCCAGCACCAGCGTGCTGAAAATGGCGACCAGGCCAATTAGCCCGATGCCTAGCGCACTGCTGGACGAATCAAAGCCGTGATCCATTAACATGGGCACCCCGTGCGTACCCAGCAGGTTCATGCTGTAACCACAGGCAAAAAGACCAATCACGATTTTCCAGAAAGAGCGGGTACGTATGGCCTGTTTGATGCTTAATGGCGTTTCAGCATGGGCGAGTTTGGCAGCAGGCGTTTTAAGCTGTGCCTGATTGTTGGACTGCCCGGTATTTTTGGCTTGGGTGGCAGGAACAAGCTGATCGGCATGTTCTGGTGCCTGTTCACGAATAATGAATATGGCGGCACTAATGGTGATGATGGCAAAAAGTACGGCAAAACCCAGAATGGTTTTTTGCCAGCCAAAGCCTTCAATCGCATAGGTAAATACCGGGGTCATGATGGCGATGCCGGCCATGGAACCGGTTGATAAAAAGAACAGTGCCATGCCCCTTTGCCGGATAAACCAGCGGCTGATGACCGGGGTAAGGGCAACCGGGCTGGTGAAAGCCAGGCCAATGGACAGGCAAATACCGTAAGCCAGGAAAAAGCTGATAAGACTGCCAGCCATAACTGTCCAGACAGAAGAGGCCACGACAATGGCAGTACCCAGCACCAGCACAAAGCGGGTTCCTTTGGTGTTAACTAGATGCCCGGCCACCGGCATGCCAAGACCGTAAAAGAGCATGCCTATCGCAATGACTGCCGACAGTTCGCTGCGAGAGAAACCCAGGTCAGAAATAATGGGTAAAAAAAACGGGCCAATGCCCATTCGCATGCCCACTGTGAGTAATGTCAGGATTGTAGCGGCTGCCACGATGTTCCAGCCGTAATACCATTTTGTGTTTTGTTGTGTGTCCATTGCTTTTTTTGTTATGTTAAGAAATGTGCTGCGTTTATATGAATATAAGCACAGCACATAAGTCTGATTAAAGATGGACGGCTTGTCAAGGTTGCGGGGTAACAGGAATTTTTTTATTTATGGCTTATGCGAAAGCCTGGATGCGTTCTGGTGTTTACTGTGGCGGCGGCGTGGCGATTTTAAAGAAGGATTTTCTGGATGGAAGGCAGGGGCGGGTTTTAAGAATGTTGCAGAAACAAAAAAGGGCCTTTCGGCCCTTTCTGCAAATTTACAGGCTTTTAAAAAACCTGCAAATTAAAATATGGAGCGGGAGACGAGTCTCGAACTCGCGACCTCAACCTTGGCAAGGTTGCGCTCTACCAACTGAGCTACTCCCGCATTGTGTTTTATCAAGCCTCTGGAGGCGCAGAGCGGAGTCGAACCGCTCTGGACGGATTTGCAATCCGCTGCATAACCGCTTTGCTACTGCGCCTTGTAATGCAACCCGATCTGATTGAATTGAATGTACAACCAATATAGCCAAACAATCAGAATTTGATAAAGAAAAGAGTATATCACTGTAAAACTTAAAATGTGCTCTTTTTGCCTTGATAATTGAAGAAATAAATAATAAATAGCGATTTAATTGAGATTTTGTTGTTTAAATGCTGCATCTCAAGTTTTGGGGTAATCGTGTTTAATAAATAAATTGGCATAAATCATTTCCTGTAAAGACTCAAAGAAAATGCTCCTGATAATGTTTGTCCATGCTGTAAATGTATGATTTGATTTAATGAAGAAAACTATTGTTTTTTGCAGCTCATTGTTTTTTAATAAGAATTAAGGCTTTTTTTATAGTCCATAATACAAACTGTGTTATACGTAACGTAGTAGCCTGAAAAAATAATAATACGCCAGCTGCCGCGCAAGCTCGGGTTTAACGGCTTGTGCATGAATGGTTTGTCTGCTGTTGTTTTAACAGGAAGGTAAACCGGAATGTTTTAATCCCATTGTTTTCAAACAGGAGGTTTTCATGGGTATCAATAATGAGGTATCAACATCAGCTAATTATTTGCCATTGGCTTTATTCAGGGTCAACCTTGATTTTGCCCGGCATATGGGTAAGCTGTTCCAGGATAACAACCAGCGCAGGGCTGAATTTGCCATTCAGGCTTGTGACCGGGAAAAGTCGGCTTCTGGCGGGGCATTGGCTGATAATAAAGAAAATAATGCGGGTTTTGTTTTGGCTATTGCACAAAACGCGGCAGTGAATCAGGGTTTGATGCACAAAGCGCTCGAAAACCAGCAGGCTTTTCTTGCCGGCCTGAATCAGGCCCTGCAAGATTGGCAAAAAGAAGCGGCGGCGGCAATCGGGCAGGGTGGTAATGTCGTGTTCTGGAGCAAACAGTACGAAGACTTTTTCAAACGCCTGAATGGCACTAATGACTGATATCAGCTTTGACGCCGGGGCTTAATGCCCCGGTGAAGTTATTGACCTTTTTGGGGTATGGTAGGTGTTGCCCGGGGTTTGTTGACTTATGTCAAAATTATACCTAGCCATATCAGCAAAGCCATTATCAGCGCCAGCAGTACGGCAGCACTTCCCAAGTCTTTGGCCTTTCCAATCATGGGGTGGTGTTGTGTGGTGATTGTGTCGGCAAGGGTTTCAAGCGCCGAATTTAACAGCTCAATAAGCAGCACAAAAAGAAGTGAGCCTATTAATAATGTAATTTCAAAAGCATTTTGGCCTATCCACAGGGCAACGGGAACAAGCACAACCGCCAGGATTAATTCCTGCCGAAAAGCCGCTTCATGCCTGAATGCGGCAAGCAGTCCCCTGATTGAATAACGTAAGGCGTTCAGCAGGCGTGAGAATCCGCCTTTGCTTTTGTAAGGTGAGTGCATGAGGAAAAGGGCATGTCAGAGTTGTGAAAGAGAACCATAGTGTATATGGCTCTTGCTTGCCTGGGCAATTCCATGTTTTTTCAGGGAAAGTAATACGATTGGGTAAAAAAGGTATTGCCCCGGACGTAAAAAAGCCCTGATTTCAAATTGAAGATCAGGGCTTTTGGAATTTGGAGCGGGAGACGAGTCTCGAACTCGCGACCTCAACCTTGGCAAGGTTGCGCTCTACCAACTGAGCTACTCCCGCATTTTTCTGCTTAAAATTTCGTAATTTAGTTTGCCTTTTAAGGCTTGGCTAAATCAGCGAAGTTTTAAATTATAAGCAATCTTTTTTAATTTTGCAAGCCTTTTTAAAAAGCTGTTTTAATTAAGCAAGAGCTGCTTGAGAAAGATGAAATAATAGCATTAATTTCTTTATAATGTCAAAAAAACGTCATTGAATAGTTGAGATTATGGATTTTATACAACAGAAAGACCTTACGGGTTTAAATGCAATGGGTCTGGTTTCCTATGCTAAAAATTACGTAAGTCTATGTAATAAAAAAGAATTAAAGGGTATTTCAGGTTTGCTTGAAAAGGGGGCTCCTTATTTTGTGCTGGGGGGCGGCAGTAATGTTGTATTAGATAAACAAATAGATCAAATTGTTGTTCATAACCAACTAAAGGGCGTTAAGCTGTTGCAGGAAACCACCAGTCATTGGCTCATAGAGGCAGCAGCGGGTGAGGTCTGGCACGATTTTGTACTTAATTGCATACGGCGGGGGTGGTATGGTTTGGAAAACCTGGCGCTTATTCCCGGCACGGTAGGTGCATCACCGGTACAAAATATCGGTGCCTATGGCGTCGAGTTGCAAAACCGTTTGGATTCTGTCGTGGCCTATGACCCAATTAATCAGCAGGAAATCGTTTTTACGAACGCGCAATGCCGTTTTTCTTACCGGGACAGTTATTTCAAGCACGAGGGAAAGGGCTTGATTATTACAGCGGTTCGTTTTCTGTTACCTAAACAATGGGAGCCGGTGCTGTCGTATCCCGATTTGCATAATCACCCCGATTTGCAGCAGCAGGTAACGGCTCAGGCCATTTTTAATGCAGTATGTGAAATACGTCAACGTAAACTGCCCGACCCGAAAGTGACAGGAAATGCCGGCAGTTTTTTTAAAAACCCGATTGTGTCAGCGCAGCAGTATCGTGAGCTAAAGGCCCGGTTTCCTGCGCTGGTGGCGTACGAACAGCCCGAAAACAGTTATAAGCTGGCGGCGGGTTGGTTAATTGACCAATGTGGCTGGAAAGGCCGTCAGCTGGGGAATGCGGGCGTGCATGCCAGGCAGGCTTTGGTAATTATTAATGCCGGCAATGCCTGTGCCAGTGATATCGTGGCAATCGCAAACGCAATTAAAAATGATGTTTTACAAAAATTTGGGGTGCTGCTTGAGCAGGAGCCGGTTTTTGTGCGGAATTAGAGGGGCTTTTCCTCGCTCCCATGCTCTGAACTGACCCCCTAAAGTTTCCTCGCTCCCATGCTCCTGCGTGGGAGTGCCTATGGGGCCGTATGCATTCCAACGCGGGAGCGTGGGAACGAGTAAGCACGAGTAGTACGAGTAATCGCGTGGGAATTTCCTCGCTCCCATGCTCCCGCGTGGGAGCGCCTATGGAGCATGGGAACAAGTAATGCGGTAACGATTACCCTTTAATCACGTCTTGCATGTTAAACAGGCCGCTTTCTTTGTTTTGCAGGAACAGGGCGGCTTTTACGCTGCCTTGTGCGTAAGTGGTACGGCTTGATGATTTGTGGGTAATTTCAATGCGTTCGCCCGTACCGCAGAACATAACGGTATGGTCGCCGATAATGTCGCCACCACGTACGACAGAAAAACCGATTCTGCCATCTTCGCGGGCCCCGGTGTGACCGTGGCGTGCCCAGTCGGCGATGTCGTCCAGGTTTTTACCCCAGGTTTCGGCAATCACCTCGCCCATTTTCAGGGCAGTGCCGGAAGGGGCGTCTACCTTATGTTTATGATGGGCCTCATAGACTTCAACATCGTAGCCGGTGTTTAGCAACTGTGCCGCCAGTTCAAGCAAACGCAGGGTGGCATTGACACCGATACTCATGTTGGGAGCAAACACAACGGCGGTTTGTTTGGCAGCATCTTCAATGGCAGCCAGCCCGGCAGCATCAAAACCAGTGGTGCCAATAACGGCTTTGGTTTTGTATTGAGCGCAGGCTTTCAGGTGGTTCAGGGTGCCTTCGGGGCGGGTGAAATCAATCAGGCAATCGCTGTTTTGCAGGGCAGATAAGTCGCTGGTAATAACAATGCCACTGTTTTTACCCAGGAAAGCGGCCGGGTCTGTACCAAGTTGTTGGCTGCCCGGGTGATCCAGGGCAACGGTCAGTTCCAGTTCAGGGTGTTCAAGAACGGCTTCAATCAGCATGCGGCCCATGCGGCCGCTTGCTCCGGATATCGCTATACGCATGTAAAAATCTCTGGTTTGATATTATTGGTTAACAGGATAAGTGGCGAACTCATCACTTTGGGCCGGAACGGATTCCTGTACCGGTGTTGCCGCCGCTTTTTCCTCGTAAGGCTGGAAGTCGGGCTGTTTGTCGCCTTCCCAGCGATCAAGGACACCATTAACAAACCAGACCGAAAACTTGCGGGTAATGGGTTCACCGTAACCGGGTTTGTAATGGTATGGGTAATCCCAGCGGTCGGGGTGGAAAATGTCTGTCAGGGTAGGCGAGCCCAGCGCGTAACGGACCTGGTCGGGAGTCATGCCTTTTTGTAATAGTGCGACGCTTTCTTCAGTAATCCAGTTGCCTTGCTGGACAGGCGCAACATAGGGGAACCCCCATTTACTGTTTGAAGAGCAGCCGGCCAGCCCGGTCAGTGCCAGTGCAGAAATTAGCAGCCCTGTACGAAATCGAAGGAAAAGTGCAGTATTGTTCATGACTTTGATTGCATTCCTATTATATATTTTGGCATTTAAAAACGTTATGATAATAGTTCTTGGCAGATCTGGGATTGATTGCGTGGAAATAATTAGAAATTTAATCAATAAAGCCCATATTTGTTGCTGAATTTGACTATGATATCAATTGTCTGATTTTGAGTAGGAAATATGAACGATCAAACCGAACTGAAAAATATGGGGCTTAAGGCGACTTTTCCTCGTCTTAAGATTTTGGACATATTCCGGAAATCCGAACTGCGCCACTTAAGCGCAGAAGATGTCTATCGCTTGTTAATCAATGAAAATGTAGATATTGGCCTTGCGACGGTATACCGTGTTCTTACGCAGTTTGAACAGGCGGGTATTTTAATGCGCAGCCAGTTTGATAACGGCAAAGCGGTATTTGAACTTGATGATGGCGAGCACCACGATCACCTGGTTTGCTCGGTGTGCACAAAAGTGATTGAGTTTTCCGATCCGGAAATTGAAAAACGCCAGTATAAAGTAGCCAAAGACAATGACTTCCTGCTGGAAAGTCACTCTATGGTTTTATATGGTATTTGCAGTGAGTGCAACAGCAAAGCCTCACACAAGAAATAATATATAAAAATAAGCCGGTTCGTACCTGACTCAGGGAACTGGAAACGATAAGCGCTAACCCCCACCCTGTCCAGGGGAGGGGCGTTTAATTTCTACAAACTTAGCATTTCTTTGGCATGATCGCGTGTGGTGTCGGTAATTTTGACACCACCCAGCATGCGGGCAACTTCATTAACCCTTTCCTGTTCATCAAGCAGGGTAATATGTGAATGGGTTGTTTTATTCTTCTGGTTTTTCTGTACCTGGAAATGTTGGTGGGCGCAGGCGGCAACCTGGGGTAAATGCGTTACGCATAATACCTGGTGGCGACTGCCCAGTTC
>JAAYHN010000224.1 GCA_012735395.1 Alcaligenaceae bacterium
GGATTATCCGCAACAGCGGGCAAGCCTATCTTGAAGTGGGCAAACCCAATAACGGCGGCACCAAACTGTTTTCCATCACCGGCGACATCGAGCGCCCGGGTACGTATGAAATTCCATTGGGCACCCCGTTTTCCACCCTGCTTGAGCTGGCAGGTGGTATGCGTAACGGCCGCAAATTGAAAGCGGTTATTCCCGGTGGCTCAAGTGCGCCGGTGTTACCTGCCGACATCATGATGGATACCACCATGGATTACGATTCCATCGCCAAGGCCGGCTCCATGCTGGGTTCCGGTGCGGTAACCGTCATGGATGATACCCGCTGCATGGTGAAATCACTGTTGCGCCTGTCTTATTTCTATTATGAAGAAAGTTGCGGTCAGTGTACTCCGTGCCGTGAAGGAACCGGCTGGTTGTACCGTATTGTCAATCGTATTGAAAACGGTCAGGGACGTCCCGAAGACCTGGATATGCTTGATACGGTTGCGGGCAACATCATGGGGCGCACCATCTGTGCATTGGGCGACGCGGCAGCCATGCCCGTACGCGGTTTCTTAAAGCATTATCGCGACGAGTTCGCGCACCACATCGAGCATAAGCAATGTGTGGTTCCTCACTATCTGTAGGTCAAAGCAATGGTTGAACTTACCATAGACGGCAAAACAGTATCAGTTGCTGAAGGCAGCATGGTTATGCATGCAGCCCAGGAACTGGGGGTTTACGTGCCGCATTTCTGTTATCACAAAAAACTGTCAATTGCGGCCAGCTGCCGCATGTGTCTGGTAGAGGTTGAAAAGGCGCCCAAAGCCTTGCCGGCATGTGCCACACCGGTTACGCAAGGCATGGTTGTCCATACCTGTTCCGCCAAGGCGGTCGCTGCCCAAAAGTCAGTGATGGAGTTCCTGCTTATCAACCACCCCCTTGATTGCCCCATTTGCGATCAGGGCGGCGAGTGCCAGCTGCAAGATTTGGCCGTGGGTTACGGTCAGTCCGAATCCCGTTATAAAGAAGAAAAACGGGTGGTTTTCCATAAAGATGTCGGTCCGCTGGTTTCTGCCGAAGAAATGAGCCGCTGCATTCACTGTACCCGCTGCGTGCGTTTTGGTCAGGAAGTGGGCGGTATCATGGAGCTGGGCATGATTGGCCGTGGCGAACATTCTGAAATCACCACTTTTGTTGGCAAATCCATCGAATCCGAACTGTCTGGCAACATGATTGATGTCTGCCCGGTAGGGGCCTTAACCTCCAAGCCATTCCGCTATACCGCGCGTACCTGGGAACTGGCACGCCGCCGTTCGGTCAGCCCGCACGATAGCGTGGGCAGCAATCTGGTGGTACAGGTCAAGGGTGAAAGCGTCATGCGAGCCGTGCCCTTCGAGAACGAAGAGGTCAACGAGTGCTGGATCTCCGATAAAGACCGCTGGTCATACGAAGGCCTTAACGTTGAAGACCGTCTCACAACGCCCATGATCAAGGGGGACGACAACGTCTGGCGCGAGGCTTCCTGGAGCGACGCCTTAACGGCAGCCGCACAGGGTTTAAGCCGTATTAATGAAACCCAGGGTATTGGACAGATCGGTGCCCTGGCAACCGAGTACGCAACGGTAGAAGAGCTGGCCTTGCTGGCACGCCTTGTCCGTGGCCTGGGTTCTAAAAACATTGATTTCCGCCTGCGTCAAACTGATGCCGGGCTCGACAAGACCCTGAATGGTATCCCATGGCTGGGTATGCCCATTGCCGAACTCAATAATCTGGATCGTGTGCTGGTGGTGGGTTCCGCCTTGCGCAAAGATCACCCCTTGTTCGCACAGCGTTTGCGTCAGGCGGCCAAGCAGGGCGCACAAATCGTGCTTATCGACAGCTATGGAGATAACCCGCTGTTCCCGGTTGCGGCCCGTCTTACGGTTGCACCAGGCCAGCTGGCTGCCACACTGGCGAAAGTCAGTGCTGCCATTGGCGGGCAAGAGCAGGGCGAAGCCATCCAGAAAATCGCTTCCATTCTGGGCAGCGGCAGCAATAAGGCTGTCTTGCTGGGTAATGCGGCGGTTTCATCACCGGATGCTTCCAATATTGCCGCCAAGGCACAGCAAATTGCCGAAACCATTGAAGGCAAGCTGGGCTTCCTGACTGCCGGTGCCAATACCGTGGGTGGTTATCTGGCGGGCGCGGTTGCCCAGGACGGTGGCATGAACCTGCCACAAATGCTGAAAAACGCACCTAAAGCCTTTGTTGTTCTGCATGCAGAACCCAAGCTTGATTGCGACAATGGCGTGAAAGCCGAAGACATGCTGCGTAATGCATTTTCCATTGCTTTAACGTCGTACAAATCAGCGGCACAAAGCTGGGCCCGTATTATGTTGCCGGTTGCCCCGTTTACCGAAACCTCCGGTACTTTTGTCAATGCAGAAGGCCGTGCACAAAGCTTTAAAGGCGTTACGGCCGGAAAAGGCGAAAGCCGTCCTGCCTGGAAAGTGCTGCGCGTGATGGGCAATATCCTGAAACTGTCCGATTTTGAAGACGAAACCACGGAAACCATCCGTGATGCGGTTCTGCAAAATGGTTTTGCTGCACGTCTCAATAACAGTATCAATACTGAAGAGGTTCGCCCGGCTGCTATACCGGTAGCCGGCCTTGAACGTGTTGCCGATGTCCCGATCTATCGTAGCGATGCGATTGTTCGCCGTGCCGAAGCATTGCAACTGTCACCTGCCAGCGCTGCACCCGTGGCCCGCATGAATGCTGAAACCATGGGTTCCCTGGCGCTGGTTGCCGGTAACCAGGTTAAGGTGAAATCACCTGATGGCGAAGTGGTGCTTGCGGTTGAACAGGACGATACACTTGCGAACAATACGGTACGTATTGCCCACGCATTCGAACAAACTGCAGCATTGGGTAGTGCCTTTGCTCAACTTACTGTGGAGCGCGTCTAAATGGATATCTGGTCTTGGTTCACTGATGGCGTTGCCGCGTTTGATGCGTGGGGCGCCGGCCTGATTGGTGCAACACCCTGGTTGGTGGTCTGGTCAATTATCAAAATTCTGATTATTGCCCTGCCAATCATTATCTGTGTGGCTTTCCTTACCTTGTGGGAGCGTCGCTTAATTGGTTATATGCACGTTCGTCGTGGCCCCAACCGTGTGGGTCCCGGTGGTTTGCTGCAGCCTTTTGCCGACGTCTTCAAGCTGCTTACCAAAGAGGTGATTGTTCCCGAAAAAGCCAATAAAGCACTGTATATTCTGGCACCCATCATGACGCTGTTGCCGGCACTGGCAGCATGGGCCGTGATTCCCTTTGGCCCGGAAACCGTACTGGCAAACGTGAATGCCGGTTTGCTGTATGTGATGGCCATTACCTCACTGGGTGTTTATGGCGTAATCATTGCGGGCTGGTCATCCAACTCGAAGTATCCGTTCCTGGGTGCCATGCGTGCTTCGGCGCAAATGATTTCCTATGAACTGGGTATGGGTGTGGTGCTGGTTACCGTTCTGCTGGTATCAGGTACCTTAAACATGAATGGTATTGTCCAGGGTCAATTGACTGGCTGGTTCGCCGATCGTGGCCTGAACTTCCTGTCATGGAACTGGTTGCCTTTGTTGCCGCTGTTTGTGGTGTATGTCATTTCCATCGTGGCTGAAACCTGCCGTCACCCATTCGACGTGGTCGAGGGGGAATCGGAAATTGTGGCGGGTCACATGGTTGAATACTCGGGCATGGGTTTTGCCATGTTCTTCCTGGCAGAGTACGCCAACATGATCCTGCTGTCTGCGATGGCTTCCATCATGTTCCTGGGGGGCTGGTCTTCGCCGCTTGATTTCGCACCCTTCAACTGGATTCCGGGTTGGTTGTGGCTGGGCCTGAAAACCTTCTTTGTTGTGTCCTTCTTTATTTGGTTCCGTGCTTCATTTCCGCGTTACCGTTACGACCAGATCATGCGTCTGGGCTGGAAAGTGTTCATTCCGCTCACCTGCGTCTGGCTGGTGGTAGTGGCTATCTGGATGCAGACACCGTTCAATATTTGGAAATAGGCTAGAAGAAAATTATGAGTGCTATTAAAGATTTCTTCGGCAGTTTCATGCTGACCGAGATGCTGAAAGGGATGGCCTTAACCGGCAAGTATTTCTTCAAGCGCAAGGTTACATTGCGTTATCCCCACGAAAAAACGCCCATGTCGCCGCGTTTTCGTGGCTTGCATGCATTGCGCCGCTATCCAAATGGCGAAGAGCGCTGCATTGCCTGTAAACTTTGCGAGGCGGTATGCCCGGCAATGGCCATTACCATTGAGTCGGAAGAGCGTGACGACGGCACCCGCCGTACCACGCGCTACGATATTGACTTAACCAAATGTATCTTTTGCGGTTTTTGTGAAGAAAGCTGCCCGGTAGATTCCATCGTGGAAACCCATATCCATGAATACCACGGTGAAAAACGGGGCGACCTGTACTTCACCAAAGATATGTTGCTTGCAGTAGGTGACCAATATGAATCAGAGATCGCTGCACGTCGTGCATCCGATGCTCCATACAGATAATCGGCAGGTGAACAAATGACATTTACAACTGTTTTGTTCTATATTCTGGCCACGATTCTGGTCGTGGCCGGTGCCCGGGTTATTACCTCGCGCAGTCCGGTTACGGCCGTGCTGCACCTGATCCTGTCATTCGTGACGGCATCCCTGCTGTGGATTCTGATTGGCGCCGAGTTCCTGGGGCTGTTGCTTATCGTGGTTTACGTGGGTGCCGTGATGGTCATGTTCCTGTTTGTGGTCATGATGATTGACGTGGTGCCCGAGTCATTGCGTGCCGGTTTCCGTACTTACCTGCCTTTGGGGTTGGTGGTGGGCGGCATCATGGTTCTGGAAATCGCTTTTGTGCTGGGTACGGTGTACTACGGTTCGGGTGCACCGGTTGCATTACCTGATTCCTATAACAATACGATGGAACTGGGTGTGGCAATGTATAGCCAATATTCATTCCCGATCCAGGTGGGTGGGCTGGTTCTGCTGGTTGGCATGATCTCGGCAATTGCACTTACCTTGCGTGAACGTCGCAACAGGAAATACGTTTCAGCCAGCGCACAGCTGCATGTCAAGGCCTCCGAGCGCGTCAGACTGGTTAGCATGAAGTCTGAAACCGAAGTGGCCAGCCCAGCAAAAGAAGGGGATTCAGAATGACGCTTACACTTGCACATTACCTGATTTTAGGTGCAATCATGTTTGCCCTTGGTGTATTCGGTATATTCCTGAATCGCCGTAACCTTATCAGTTTACTGATGTCCATCGAGCTTATGCTGCTGGCAGTAAACATCAACTTCGTGGCATTTTCCATGTGGTCACCCGGTGCCGATGGTTTGCCCGATACAGCCGGACAAATCTTCGTGTTCTTTATTATGACTGTGGCCGCTGCCGAAGCAGCGATTGGTTTGGCGATCCTGGTTCTGCTGTTCCGCAAAATCAATTCCATTAACGTTGACGACGTTGGTCGTTTGAAAGGGTAAGGGGAATATAAGCATGACACCAACATTCTCTAGTGCCTTTTTATTGCTGATTGCCTTAAGCCCCCTGGCAGGGACGCTTGTGGCAGGCTTGTTTGGCACCGGTTTCCTGGGGCGTTCCGTCAGCCGCAGGGGCGCCCACAGCATCACAATCCTGCTGGTTGCCATTTCATTTTTCTGCTCGCTTTATAGTTTGTATGAAGTGATTATCAATGGTGCCCATTTTGACCAGTCCATTTATACCTGGACACTGGTGGGTAACAAAGTATTTGAAGTGGGCTTCCTGATTGACCCGCTAACCGCCTTGATGATGGTTGTGGTTACTTCCGTATCGCTCATGGTGCATATTTACACCATCGGCTATATGGTAGATGACCCTGGCTACCAGCGCTTTTTTGCCTACATCTCATTGTTTACGTTCTCAATGCTGATGCTGGTCATGGCCAACAACATGATGCTGTTGTTCTTTGGCTGGGAAGCGGTGGGTCTGGTTTCCTATCTGCTGATCGGTTTCTGGTATAAACGCGATACGGCTATTTTTGCCAACATGAAAGCGTTCCTCATGAACCGTGTCGGTGACTTCGGTTTCGTACTGGGTATCGGTTTGCTGTTTGCCCATGCCGGCTCCATGAACTATTCAGAAATTTTTGCCCAGGCAGAAAGGCTGGATACCCTGGTTCTGCCAGGCACCGACTGGAAACTGATTACCGTTGCATGTATCTGTCTGTTTATTGGTGCCATGGGTAAATCTGCCCAGGTGCCTTTACACTCATGGCTGCCCGACTCCATGGAAGGTCCTACCCCCATTTCTGCCCTGATTCACGCGGCAACAATGGTTACGGCCGGTATTTTCATGGTGTCCCGTTTCTCACCGCTGTTTGAACTGTCTTCCACCGCACTGTCATTCATTATTGTGATTGGTAGTATTGGTGCGCTGTTCCTGGGTATTCTGGGTATCATTCAAAACGATATCAAACGGGTGGTTGCTTATTCAACCCTGTCACAGCTGGGTTATATGACCGTTGCGCTGGGCGCATCGGCCTATCCGGTGGCTATTTTCCACCTCATGACACACGCTTTCTTCAAGGCGCTGCTGTTCCTGGGGGCCGGTTCCGTTATTATTGGCATGCACCACGACCAGGATATCCGCAACATGGGTGGCCTGCGTAAATATATGCCCATTACCTGGATTACCTTCCTGCTGGGTACGCTGGCCTTGGTGGGCACACCGTTCTTCTCCGGTTTCTACTCTAAAGAGCACATCATTGAAGCGGCCGGTGCGGCCAATGTATGGGGTGCCAATTTTGCCTATTGGTCTACCCTGATTGGCGTGTTTGTCACATCCCTGTATTCATTCCGCCTGTACTTCCTGGTTTTCCATGGCAAAGAGCGTTTCAATACCAAGCCTGCACATGGCAAGAAACACGATGATCACGGTCATCATGGTGGCGTGCCGCACGAGTCGCCATGGGTGGTGACATTGCCCCTGGTTCTGCTGGCCATTCCTTCCGTACTGGTTGGCGCATGGGCGATTGATCCTTTGCTGTTCAAGGGCTTCTTTGGTGATGCCATCTACGTGGCAGCCGAACATCCTGCGATGGCAACCCTGGCCAGTCATTTCCATGGCTGGGTCGCTTATGGCCTGCACGCTTTCCAGACAGCGCCTTTCTGGCTGATGATTGCCGGTCTGGTGGTGGCATGGTATTGCTATATGGTCAACCCCAAGCTGCCTGCCAAGATATATTCGGCGTTTTCCGGTATTAACCGTATCCTGGAAAACAAATACTATGCTGACTGGATCAATGAAAACGTGATTGCCCGTGGTGTTCGTGCACTGGGTAGCGTTTTCTGGAAAGTAGGTGACAAAGGTATTATTGATGGTGCAATTATTGGTGGAAGCACACGTGTGGTTTCATGGATTGCGGCCATTAGCCGATTCCTGCAGTCCGGCTATATCTATCACTACGCGTTTGCGATGATCGCTGGCTTGATTGCATTAATAACTTATTTTGTGCTGGTTCACTAAGATGGGCGAAATGACTACTACTATTCCTTGGCTTTCCTTGTCGATATTCGTGCCAATTATAGCGGGTATACTGGTGTTGGTTTTCGGTCGTGACGACCGTGCCGATTACACCCGTAAAATGGCTCTGGTTGGCGCTATCGTCAGTTTTCTGGTTACCTTGCCCCTGTATTTCGGGTTTGACTCTTCAACTGCCAATATGCAGTTCGTCGAGAACATTCCCTGGATTGCGGCTTTCTCGGCTTCCTATCATTTAGGCATTGACGGCATTTCAATCTGGTTTGTATTGCTGACCGCATTCATTACCGTGATTGTGGTGCTGGCTGGCTGGGAGGTAATCACTAACCGCGTGGCCCAGTACATGGCAGCATTCCTGATTCTGTCAGGTTTGATGGTGGGTGTGTTTGCAGCGCTTGACGGCTTGCTGTTCTACGTGTTCTTTGAAGCAACCCTGATCCCGATGTATATCATTATTGGTGTCTGGGGTGGCCCGAACCGTGTTTATGCCGCTTTCAAGTTCTTCCTGTATACCTTGCTGGGTTCCCTGCTTACCCTTATCGCATTCATTTACCTGTACACCGTTACCGGCACATTTGATATTGCGACATGGCAGCTGACACCGCTGGGTTATACACCGCAAGTCCTGATCTTCTTTGCGCTGTTTGCCGCCTTTGCCGTTAAAGTGCCCATGTGGCCGGTACATACCTGGTTGCCCGATGCCCACGTTGAAGCGCCTACCGGTGGTTCTATCGTGCTGGCGGCCATCATGCTGAAACTGGGTGCCTATGGTTTCCTGCGTTTCTCATTGCCCATTGCCCCCGATGCCTCACAAAGCCTGGCTGGTTTCATGATTGCGCTTTCCCTGATTGCCGTGATCTATATTGGCCTGGTAGCGATTGTGCAAGATGACATGAAAAAACTGGTGGCGTACTCTTCAGTCGCCCACATGGGTTTTGTGACCCTGGGCTTTTTCATGTTCAATATTACCGGTCTTGAGGGTGCGGTGGTGCAAATGGTTTCGCACGGTTTTGTGTCAGGCGCCATGTTTATGTGTATTGGTGTACTGTATGACCGTGTCCATAGCCGCAATATTGCCGATTACGGTGGTGTGGTTAATGTCATGCCCAAGTTTGTCACTTTCTTCGTGCTGTTCTCAATGGCCAATGCCGGTTTGCCAGCCACCAGTGGTTTTATTGGTGAGTTCCTGGTGATTCTGGGTGCCGTTGAATACAATTTCTGGATTGGCCTGTTAACGGCAACCGCCCTGTTGTGGGGGGCTTCCTATTCATTGTGGATGGTCAAGCGTGTTGCTTATGGCGAAATCAAGCACGATCATGTCCGTGAAATGAAAGACATCAATTGCCGCGAGTTCCTGATTCTGGGTGTTCTGGCCATTTTTGTACTGTATATGGGTATTCATCCGAAACCTTTCACCGATGTGATGCACGTATCGATCCAACACTTGTTGGAGCATGTGGCAATTTCTAAACTGTAAGTCTGGATAATGATGGAAAATCAATTCAATTTTGCACTCGCCTTGCCAGAGATTACGCTGGCTGTACTGGCAACGCTGATCCTGATTCTGGATGCCTTCATTCCTTCCAGAAACAGGGCACTTACCTATATCTTATCGCTGGGAGCGCTGGTCATTGTTACCATCGTATCTTTGTTCCAGTGGAATACCGGTGTCAGTGGCACTACTTTTTACGGTCATTACGTTACCGATCCGCTGGCGCACTTCATGAAAGTGGCTTCTTACCTGGCGGTTATGGTAACCCTGGTTTACAGCCGTACGTATGTCATTGACCGTGGCATGGTCAAGGGCGGTGAGCTTTACTCTTTAACGCTGTTTGCGCTGGTTGGCCAAATGGTCATGATCTCCGCTTCCAGCATGCTGACCATTTACCTGGGCCTTGAGCTGATGTCTCTGGCGCTGTATGCATTGGTTGCGGTTCGCCGTGACTCCCTGGTTGCCGTGGAATCTGCCATGAAATATTTCGTGCTGGGTTCAATGGCCTCCGGTTTCATGCTGTACGGTATTTCTATGGTTTACGGTGCAACCGGCCATGTTGACCTGGCAGGTGTGGCCGATGTGGTTTCCAGTGGCCAGGCAAACCAGATGGCGATGGTACTGGGTACGGTATTTGTGGTTTGTGGCCTGGCATTCAAACTGGGTGCGGTGCCTTTCCATATGTGGTTGCCCGATGTATACATGGGTGCGCCTACCGCGATTACCTTAACCATTGGCGCCGCCCCTAAACTGGCAGCACTGGCAATGGTTTTCCGCTTCCTGGTTGAAGGCCTGCATGGCGTTGCCGAAAGCTGGCAGCCAATGCTGATTATCCTGTCTGTGCTTTCACTGGCTATCGGTAACTTGACGGCCATCATGCAAACGAACTTCAAGCGTATGCTGGCTTACTCAACCATTTCACACGTTGGTTTTGTATTGCTGGGCTTGTTGGCCGGTGTGAATGCCGATGGTTCATTGGCGACCGGTGCTTATGGTTCAGCCCTGTTCTACATGGTTACCTATGTCTTAACCACATTGGCCAGCTTTGGTATTATCCTGTTGCTAAGCCGTGAGGGTTTTGAATGTGAAGAAATCAGCGACCTGAAAGGCCTGAACCGTCGCAGCCCCATGATGGCGTTTGCCGTACTGGTGTTAATGTTCTCCCTGGCCGGTATTCCACCGCTGGTTGGTTTTTATGCCAAACTGGTTGTGTTGCAGGCAGCGATTGCAGCCGGTCACCTGTATCTGGCCGTGGTTGCCATTCTGTTCTCGCTGATTGGGGCCTATTATTACCTGCGCGTTGTTAAAGTTATGTACTTTGACGAACCGGCAGCCGATGCCCCCGCTATTGGCAATCAATTAACGTTCCGTAGTGGTGTGATGTCTGTTAACGGTTTGTTAATTATTCTGCTGGGTATTTTGCCAGGTGGTTTATTAACACTCTGTGTCCAGGTTATTGACGCTTCACTGAAATTTTAAAATTTAAATTATGTTTCCTGCTTCTTCCATTTGGCTACTTATTGTTCTGGCATTGGTTACTGCATTGCTTCCATTTTTTACAGAACGGGCCTTTGCATTTGTACCATGGCAGCAGCAGGGCGAACCCGAGCGTAATGGCTGGTTTTATTTCCTGCGTGCTTTGCTGGGTTATGTGGCGGTTGGTGCAGGCTGTTATTTGCTGTCCAATTATTCACACGATACGGTGCTGTTGTCAGTGGCAATTATCCTGTTGGCAGCATCGCTGTTTGTGCCGGGGCAGCTGGTTAAGGGCGTCAAGTTTAAAACTTTTACGGCACGTTTAATTGAAGTCATTGTTTTTTTCTTTGTGGTGGGCTCAATCGGTTTTGCGGTAGAGGCTTACTATACGAATCCGTTCCAGCAAGGCTGGGAGTTCTATGCCATTTCAGCTTGCCTGTATGTGGTGCTGGCTTACCCCGGGTTTGTGTACAGACATTTAATGAAGCATCCGAAAAAACGTGCTTGACGTTGTTGGGGTGCCGTGAATTGGAAAAAAGCCTGGTTATGAAAGTAGCCGGGCTTTTTTTTATGCGCGCAGTATATGGGCAGAGTTCAGGATTTGATGCTAAAACTCTTTTTTATTTATATTTTTTATGTTAAAAAGATGACAAAAGATACTCGCATATAAGTTTTACAAATAGATAATATTTTTTAAGTATTTGAAATTAAAGGTTAATTTAATTAAATAATAAATGCTATGTCTTTTCTAAATAATTAAAATACTTTTTCTGGTATGACAGATATATTGAAAATGCATAATAAAAACAAAGGCATAGTGCTAACATATACAGCGCTTATAAGTTTGATCTATATTAATTTTTTAGTTTAAAAAATCAAATACGAGGTATTTTTATTTAATCTTGGCTGGTTTAGCTTTGTTTTTATAAGAAATAAATATAAAACATAATAAAAATAAGCATTTTATTATGATATTCAATCTCCACCAACAGTGGCAGATAAATTAAATATACGCCTTGTTTTGGAAAGTGCATCAAACTGAAGTTTAAATGTTGTGTTATTTGATTTGCAATGAATCATTTTAATAAACTGAGGAGCTATTCATGTATGAAGTGTTGCCATCAATAAAGGGCATCAATACCGTTACGCATCGTGAATCATCTCAAAGAGATTTGAGTTCAATGAATGTATTTAAAAAATTGATTTTGGCTTGTGCTACAACTTCTGCAACTTTGCTGTCTGCACAGGTATTGGCAGCCGAAGAACCAATCAGGCACAGTGGCGAATTCATGTATCAGAAAATTTGCTTTCATTGCCATGAGGCGAATGCGAATGAGCCAAACGTCGGCCCTGATCTTAAAGGCCGTAATTTACCACCGGTATTTACCAAACTGCGTGTTCGTCAAGGTTGGTTGGCAATGCCGGCATTTCCGGCTTCCTTTATCGATGACAAAACCCTCGATGAAATTGCCGAGTATGTTCAGAATGCACCCGTAACCAAGAAAAATCCCTAGGAGGCCATGATGAATGAAA
>JAAYHN010000225.1 GCA_012735395.1 Alcaligenaceae bacterium
AATGTAAAATAAATATTCACAGTTACATTTAAAAAAACTGCCTTTTCTTAAGACGACCATAATTATTAAAAAATACGCAGGTTCGTGTCGCGTATTTTCGTCGTTCATAATTAGATGAAATGGAGTTTTATTTTGGCTAAAACAAAAATTGCTATTTTAGGTGCGGGTCCCAGTGGTTTGGCGCAATTGCGTGCTTTCGAGGCTTTACGCAAAGCCGGCGTGACAGACCTTCCTGAAATTGTATGTTACGAAAAACAAAATGATATTGGTGGCATGTGGAATTACACATGGCGTACCGGACTGGATAGAAACGGGGAACCCGTGCATGGCAGTATGTACCGTTATTTGTGGTCCAACGGCCCTAAAGAGTGCCTGGAGTTTGCCGACTACAGTTTCGACCAGCACTTCAACCAGCCGCTCCCTTCCTATCCGCCACGCGAAGTTCTTAAAGATTACATCATGGGGCGCCTGGACAAGCGGGCCATTTTTAATTACATCCGTTTCGAGTGCCCGGTTCGCTGGATTACGTTCAATGAAGAAACCCAGCTGTTTTCAGTTACTGTCATGAACCATAAAACCGGTGAGCAGGAAACTGAAGAATTTGATTATGTGATCGTTGCTACCGGTCATTTCTCTACCCCGAATATGCCTTACTACCAGGGAATGGAGCAATTTCCGGGACGTGTCTTGCATGCGCACGATTTCCGTGATGCCCTGGAATTTGCCGGGCAGGATGTATTGCTGGTAGGCGGCAGTTATTCAGCTGAAGATATTGGTTCGCAATGCTATAAGTATGGCGCAAAGTCCGTGACAATCAGCCATCGTAGCGGTTCTTTTGGTTATACCTGGCCTGAAAACGTGAATGAAAAACCCGGGTTTGATCATATCGATGGTAATGTGGTTCACTTTACCGATGGCAGTACACAGGCTTTTGATGCCATTATTATGTGTACGGGTTATCAGTTCCATTTTCCTTTCTTGCCCGATGAGCTGCGCCTGGATACGCATAACTGCCTGTATCCCGACAATCTTTATAAAGGTGTCTTTTTCCAAAGCAATCCAAAACTCATCTATCTGGGCATGCAGGATCAATGGTTTACATTTAACATGTTTGATGCCCAGGCGTGGTATGCACGTGACGTGATTATGGGCAAAATTCAATTGCCCGATGAATCAACCCGTCGTAAAGACATGGATGCATGGTTGCAACGTTACGCACAGACGGATACCGATGCCCAATTAATTGATTTCCAGGCCAGTTACATTGATGATCTGGTGGGGGCTACAGACTATCCCGAGTTTCCCGTACACCAGCAAGCCGCGCTATTCAAGCAATGGCAGGAAGACAAGAAAAACGACATCATGGGTTTTCGCAATAAAACTTATCGTTCAACCATTACCGGTACCATGGGCGCCCAGCTTCCCAAACCGTGGCTGGAAATCAAGGATGACTCCCTTGAAGGATTTATGTCTTTGAAGTTTAAAAAAGTGGATTAATCAATACGTCCACAAGTAGGAAAGCGGTTTGCCAGTGTGCGGTCATGCGTATGCCGGCAAACCTTAATTCCAAAGGAAATATCAGGCCTTTTCTTTGGCCTGTTTCCTGATTTTTGTCTTGATGCGGTTTTGTTTCAGGCTTGAAAGGTGTTCAACAAAAACCTTGCCCATTAAATGGTCCAGCTCATGCTGCACACAGACAGCCAGCAGGCCATCCGCCTCAAAAGTATATTCTTCGCCTTTTTCATTAAGCGCTTTCACCTTGATTTCTGCAGCCCGTTCGACCTTGTCGTAAATGCCGGGTACGGAAAGACAGCCCTCTTCATAAACCTGGGTTTCTTCGCTTTTCCAGGTGATTTCAGGGTTGATCAGTACCAGCAGGTCATCGCTGTCTTCGGAAACATCAATCACCACAACACGTTCATGAACATCAACCTGGGTTGCGGCAAGGCCGACCCCTGGGGCCTCATACATGGTTTCTGCCATATCTTTAACCAGCTGGCGAATGCGGTCGTCAACCTGCTCAACCGGTTTGGCCACTTTATGAAGACGTGGGTCGGGGTAGTGAAGAATGGGTAGTAATGCCATAAAATAAATTGTTTGTTAGGTGTGAAAAGGGTACACGCTCACGGGCTTACAGAAACTGCCAGTCTGTTGTATTTGGATGTACCCATAAAATAGGGTTCGCGCCAAGGGGGAATGGAAATAGTCTTGCCCAGCGACAATAAGGCCTATTATAGGCAATTTTACCGTTTGATAATGGCAGGCTATTCTGAATGTCATATTTTTGACAGCCTCTGAACGACAGGGTTTTTCGCGCAATCCGGTAAAGGTAAAGTGCACGATAGAATATCAGTCTGACCAAATTGTCATTTTGTGGCGTTGTTAATGTATAAATAATGGCAAACTGTAGGATTTCAAGTTTATGTCTATCAATCATACTCCTTCCGAAGAACTGCAAGCCTGGCTCCGGCTTACCTTTGAGCCAGGTGTGGGGCCGGTTACGGCGCGTCAGCTACTGGCGGTATTCGGCTTGCCCGATCAGGTATTTGCGGCTTCGGTTGGCCAGCTTATGAAGTATGTGCCACAAAAACTGGCTTTACAGCTGGCAGCCGCACCAGCACCGGATATTCATGACCTTATCCAAAAAACCCTGGATTGGCTTGACGGTCCCGGTCACGCCATCATTACCCTGGCCGATCCCTTGTATCCGCCTGCCTTGCTGGATACGCATGACCCACCCATCCTGCTGTATCTGGATGGTAACCCCAAGTTGCTTGAGCTGCCCATGATTGCCATGGTGGGCGCGCGTAATGCAACTATCGGGGGTAATGACAATGCACGGGCTTTTGCACGCTATCTGGCGGGACAGGGCTGGTGCGTCGTAAGCGGGCTGGCGCATGGGATTGATGCCGCGGCACATGAGGGCGCACTGGATGCGCCTGTTGGTACCGGTGGCACGATTGCCGTGATGGGTACCGGTATCAACCGTTTGTATCCGGCGGCTAATAAAAATCTGGCCTTGCGTATCCGGGAGCAGGGTTTGTTGGTTTCCGAATTGCCGCTGGATACACCAGCCGTAGTGCATCAATTTCCCCGACGCAACCGTATTGTGGCCGGGCTTTCCAAAGGGGTACTGGTGGTAGAGGCTGCCAAACAAAGCGGCTCCCTGATTACGGCCCGTCTGGCAGGGGAAACGGGCCGGGAGATTTTTGCGATTCCGGGCTCTATCCATTCACCCCTGTCGCGTGGCTGCCATGCCCTGATCCGTCAGGGGGCCAAACTGGTGGAAACGGCACAGGATATTCTGGAAGAGCTGGGCAGTTTACCGGTGGGCGTGATGTCCAGGGGTGAACAGGATTCATTGCAAACCGGTAAAACGTCAGGCAGGCGGCGTACTGTCAAAACATCTGGCCAGGAACGTGCGAAGGCGCCAGCCAATGCGGAAATTTCCATGGTTAACACAAGACCAGGGCAAGAGGGCCTGACCGAAGCTGAAACCGGCCTGCTGGAAAAAATGGGCTATGAACCGTTCAGCATTGATGAGCTGGTGCTGCATTTGAATAGTGATATCGCAAGTGTAAGCAGTCTTTTGTTAGGCCTGGAATTGAAAGAAATTGTTATGCGACTGAATGACGGGCGTTATCAGCGTATGTAACTGGCTTGATGCGCATTGTCTCTTGCACGTTCTGGGTAACAGCGGTCAAGATAAATGCTGCATTGCGCATATAATATACCTTATATGCTCCCATGCAGGAGCTTGGGAGCAAGACTGGCAATATATGGTGGCGCAAGACCACTCGTACAACTCGTTCCCATGCCCTGTACGTGGGAATGCAGATACGGCTTTTAACAGATATAGAAACTCATTTCCGGAGGATGACATGGCAGTGCCAACAAAGGTAAAAGTAGTGGAAGTAGGTCCACGCGACGGTTTGCAAAATGAAAAAGAATTTGTGCCTACCGATATTAAAATCGAGCTGGTTAACCGGCTCACTGCGGCTGGTTTTCAAAACGTAGAGGCAACTTCTTTTGTGTCACCCAAATGGGTACCGCAAATGGCCGATGCCACGCAGGTTATGGGCAGTATTCAGCGGAAACCGGGTACTGTTTATTCGGTGCTAACACCCAATATGCGCGGCTTTGAAGGCGCATTGGCGGCTCGTGCCGATGAAGTGGTTATTTTTGGGGCGGCCAGTGAGGCGTTCTCGCAAAAAAACATTAACTGTTCCATTGAAGAATCGATTGACCGTTTTGCCCCGGTTGCCCAGGCCGCCAAAGAAGCTGGTATCCGCTTGCGTGGCAGTATCAGTTGTGCGCTGGGCTGCCCCTATCAGGGCGATGTACCGGTGGAATCAGTCGTATATGTGGCCCAGCGTTTTATCGAACTTGGCTGCGACGAGGTCGATGTGGCCGATACCATCGGTGTGGCAACTGCCAGCCAGGTATACCGGGTAATGTCTGCCGTGGCAGAAAAGGTTGATCCAGCCCGTATTGCAGGGCATTTTCATGATACTTACGGGCAGGCGCTGGCCAATATCCATGCCTCGCTGCAGGCGGGTATTGCCATTTACCATTCATCGGTAGCTGGTCTTGGCGGCTGTCCTTATGCCAAAGGGGCAACCGGTAACGTTGCCACCGAAGATGTGCTGTACATGCTGCATGGCATGGGTATTGAAACCGGCATTGACCTTGAGGCCGTCATTACCACAGGGCAGTGGATTTCCGATTTCCTGCAACGGCCCAATGGCAGCAGGGCTGGCAAGGCGCTTATCAATAAAAGGGCTGCTGTCTGCGCATAATCTCACTTGTCCCCATCATAAAGGGTGGGGGCTATCAATACCCCGGAAGCCATGAACGAGCCACGCATTATGTATGGCGCAAACTCACTGGTAAACCCGTCAGCGCGGGTCAAAATGCGTGGTGATATCCAGAATATCCTCATCTTCCATGGCCCGGCGGCAAAGCTCATCAGAAATGGCATGGCCTTCTGCAATAGTCATGCTGGCGGGTAATTCAAGGTGTACTTCTACTAAAATCATATCGCCCATTTTGCGGGTTTTAAGGTCGTGAATACCCAGTAAGCCTGGCGTACCGGCCATTTTTTCGTGGATGCGCTGGTAAGTTTCATTGTCAACAGAACGGTCGGTTAGGTCGTTCAGGGTGGACCAGATGAATTTAAGCCCCATACGGGAAACCATCAGGCCAACAATCAGGGCGGCAATCGGGTCGGCCCAGGTCAGTCCGGCCATGTTGGCAATAATCCCGATAGCCACAATCAGGGAAGAAGCGGCATCAGAGCGGGAGTGCCAGGCGTTTGCCACCAGCATGGACGAGCGTACCTTTTCCGCCTGTTTTAATAAGTAGCGAAACAGCAGTTCTTTGCCAATAAGGGTAGCAAGGGCAATAATGAGGGCCGAGTAATGCACCGGGGCAATTGACTGGCCGCTTTGTACGCTGACAGCGGCTGCCCAAATCATTTCCACGCCAACCAGTAATAGCAGGATACCAATGCCCAGTGCCGCCAGGGTTTCAAAACGCTGATGTCCGAACTGGTGGCTTTCATCGGGACCCTTATTGGCGTGTTTGCTGGCAAACAGTACGGCAAAATCTGACACCAGGTCTGACAGGGTGTGGACGGCATCGGCAATCAGGGCTTGTGATTGTGCAATAATGCCAATGATGATTTGCAAGATGGACAGGGTAAAATTGACGCCCACACTGACCCAGGTGCTAATGCGAGCAACCCTGACCCGTTCTTTGGTTTGGTCCAGTGTCGCACCGGGTTTTTTGGGGTTGTGATGATGGGATGAGGGCTCCTGGTGCGTCTTGTGGGGGTGGGGCAGTGGGCTCATGATAGGCAATACCAAAAGAGAAGGATTATTGCCGCTACTTTAACGTAATCTGTTCATGATAGGCAGGGATTACGGGAATCTGCTGTATGTGGTGAGTTAAAATCGTTATCATTAAAATTACAATCCGGAAGATAAACAATGATGAAAGTAGTATTTGCCGGCACGCCCGAGTTCGCCCGTTTGGCTTATGAGGCAATTGCCCAGGCCGGTCATGATGTCCCATTGGTGTTAACCCAGCCCGATCGTCCGTCAGGCCGGGGCCTGAAATTAACCCCAAGCCCGGTAAAGCAGGAAGCAGTTGCGCGTGGCGTACAGGTGCTGCAGCCTCACAGCTTGCGGCTGGATGGCAAGTACCCCGATGAAGCCAGTGCGGCAAAGCAGCTGCTGGAAGAAATCGCGCCCGATGTTATGGTAGTGGCCGCCTATGGCTTGATCTTGCCCCAGTGGGTTCTGGATCTGCCCAAGTATGGTTGCCTTAATATTCACGCCAGCCTGCTGCCCCGTTGGCGTGGTGCTGCCCCCATCCAGCGTGCCATAGAAGCCGGTGATGCCGAAACCGGCGTTGCCATTATGCAAATGGATGCCGGGCTTGATACGGGTGATGTCTTACTGGAAAAGAAAATCGCCATTACCGATCAGACCGCTGCCGTGTTACATGACCAGTTGGCGCAAATGGGGGCTGAAAGTATTGTTGAGGCTTTAACTAAATTGGAAGGCAATCAGCTGAAAGCGATACCTCAGCCAGAAGAGGGGGTAACGTATGCCGCCAAGCTGGAAAAATCCGAAGCGCCAATCAATGTCAGCCTGGATGCCAAAACGCTTGAGCGACGCATTCGTGCCTTTAATCCGGTACCAGGGGCAACCCTGCAGTTGCCTGGCCTGAAAGACCCTGTCAAAATATGGCGGGCACAGGCTTTGGCGGAATCTGCTTCGGCAGAGCCTGGTACCGTTATCCGTTCTTCTGCCGAGGGTATTGATATTGCCACGGGGCAAGGGGTTTTACGCCTGCTTGAATTGCAAAAGGCAGGCGGCAAGCGCCAGCCCGTCGAGGTGTTTGTGACCGGCTGGAAACCCTGAAACACATGAAAACCCGTGTCCTGTTTTCAAGGTATGTGTTAACCGGGATCGTTAATACCCTGATTCACTGGAGCGTGTTTTTTCTGGTTTATACCGCATTGGGAGCCAGCCAGGCCTTCAGTAACCTGCTGGCTTTCCTGTTCGCCGTCACCTTCAGTTTTTTTGCCAATGCCCGTTTTACGTTCAAATCACCTACCAGCCTGAAACGTTATGTCCTGTTTGTTTCTTTCATGGGGACGCTTTCCCTGTTCACTGGCTGGGGGGCCGACCGGCTGGGCATTCCCCCCTTAATGACGCTGGTGTTTTTTTCAGGCATCAGCCTGATACTGGGCTTTATTTATTCGCGATATATCGTTTTCAGGCCATAAAGTCGGGAATCAAATTAATGCCTTCACGATGTCAGTGGGCGAGGTAAACAGAAAGTCTGGCTGCGCTTGCTGCAGGGCATTGCCATGGTTATAGCCCCAGGTGACCGAGCCCATCATGACTTTGGCTTTGCGGGAAGCTTCAATATCACGCAATTCATCACCTATCAGCAGGCATTCGGCTGGAGACAGTTTGTGTTTATCAAGCAATTTGCCCAGCTTGGATGCCTTGCCAAAAAGGTCGGTGCCACACAGAAAGTCACTGAAGCAGCCTGCGCTGGCGCCAAGTATCTGGCGCACATTGATTTCACTGTTTGAGCTTAAAATAGCCAGCTTGTAACCGTTGGCCTGCAATTGTTGCAGGGCTTCGGACACGCCTTCAAACAGTTCAATGTTGGGTGAGGCATCCTGCATGCGCTGGCGGAACTCCATCAGGATGGCGGGGGCTTTCCAGAAAGGAATTTGCAATGCCTGCAAAATCTCGGTGGCTTCCAGGCTGCGCAATTGGGCTTTTTCTTCGGGGGATGGGTCCCTGAAACCATATTTCTGCGCAACACTGCTTAAGATATTATCGAACCTGGGCAGGGTATTGGCCAGCGTGCCATCGAAGTCGAAGGCAATGATTTTTGGGGTCTTGCTCATGCCTGCACGTCTGCCCACAAATCATACTCATCGGCATCGGTAACCACGGCACGGACAATATCACCCGGTTTCAGCGGTTTGTCGCTGGACAGGTAAACACAGCCGTCAATTTCGGGGGCATCGGCGCTGGAGCGGCCAATCGCGTCACCGTCTTCATCGATCTCATCAACCAGGACATCAATTTCACGACCGATTTTTTGCTGCAGGCGCGCAGCGGAAATGGCCTGTTGATGGGCCATGAAGCGCTCCCAGCGATCCTGTTTGACATCATCGGGTACCGGGTCGGCCAACTCATTGGCGGGTGCGCCTTCTACCGGTGAATATTGGAAACAGCCAACCCGGTCAAGCTGGGCTTCGCTCATCCAGTCAAGCAGGTACTGGAAATCTTCTTCGGTTTCGCCAGGGAAACCAACGATAAAGGTGGAGCGGATGGTAAGGTCGGGACAGATTTCACGCCATTTTTTAATACGCGCGAGGGTTTTGTCTTCAAATGCCGGACGTTTCATGGCTTTCAGGACGCGTGGGCTGGCGTGCTGGAAAGGAATATCCAGGTATGGCAGGATCTTGCCTTCGGCCATGAGGGGAATCACTTCATCGACACTGGGATAGGGGTACACATAGTGCAGGCGCACCCACACACCCATGTCTGACAGGGCGCTGCATAATTCGGTCATGCGGGTTTTAATGGGGCGGCCATTCCAGAAACCGCTGCGGTATTTCAGGTCTACCCCGTAGGCGCTGGTATCCTGTGAAATCACCAGAACCTCTTTCACGCCGGCATTGACCAGGCGCTGGGCTTCGTCAAGAACGTCGCCAACCGGGCGGCTAACCAGATCCCCTCGCATGGAGGGGATAATACAGAAACTGCAGCGATGGTTGCAGCCTTCGGATATTTTCAGGTAGGCGTAATGGCGGGGGGTTAGTTTGATACCCTGTGGTGGCACCAGGTCTGTGAAGGGATCGTGCTCAAGATTGGGGGGGGCGGCTTCGTGCACGGCACGAACGACCTCTTCATATTGCTGGGGGCCGGTAACAGCCAGCACACTGGGATGGACGTCGCGAATGACATTTTCTTCCACGCCCATACAGCCGGTTACAATGACTTTGCCATTTTCAGCAATCGCCTCTCCGATGGCATCAAGCGATTCGGCTTTTGCGCTGTCAATGAAGCCACAGGTGTTAACCACTACGACATCCGCGTTTTCATAAGAGGGAGAAATTTGATAGCCTTCGGTGCGCAACTGGGTAAGAATGCGCTCAGAATCGACCAGGGCCTTGGGACAGCCAAGGCTGACAAAACCGACTTTGGGGTTGGACATAAAACGAAACCTTTTAAACGAGCAGAGCTCAACAATACTTTAAAAATCAGTATTTTAACGTTTTTTTTTGAAAAACCGTTTCTTCAGGCCCCTATTCAACGTAAACTGTATTCTGTCTTGTTTTAAATGCCTTTCGGGCTGTTATATTGCCCTGTCTTTGCATAAGCTGGCATAAGGCAGCAGCAGTTTCTTCAGAAAATCGTGATCAGGAGAGCATTTATGGAACGAAAGAAAGCAAGCGACTTTGCACCGGGTTTACTGAAAGAGTTTGACCTCTATGTGCATGGCATGATCAGCCGACGCGAGTTTTTAAACCGCAGTGCCCGTTTTGCAGCGGGTGGCGTAACGGCGGCAGCCTTACTGGAAAGCCTCCAGCCCAATTTTGCCTGGGCCAATCAGGTGCCTGCCGATGACAGCCGGATCCAGGCCGCTTATACCGAATATCCTTCCCCCAAAGGCAATGGCACCATGAAAGGTTATCTGGTGCAGCCGGCCAATGCCAGTGGCAAGTTGCCCGCCGTTGTGGTTATCCATGAAAACCGGGGCCTGAATCCCTATATTGAAGACGTGGCCCGTCGCCTGGCGCTTGAGGGTTACCTGGCTTTTGCACCCGATGCCCTGGCGGTGGTGGGCGGCTATCCCGGTGATGAAGACAAGGCCAGGGAAATGTTTGCCAAACTGGATCCGGGCAAGCGGACTGAAGATATGGTGGCGGCCGCTGAATTTATTAAAGCGCATCCCGATTCCAACGGTAAGCTTGGCGCCATTGGTTTTTGTTACGGCGGTGGTGTGGTGGGCATATTGGCCGTGCGCATGCCCGATCTGGCAGCGGGCGTGCCTTTTTATGGCGCCCAGCCTGCCGCGCAGGAAGTGCCTGCCATTAAGGCACCTTTGCAAATTCATTATGCCGGTAACGATGAGCGTATCAATGCCGGTTGGCCGGCCTTTGAAAAAGCCCTGCAGGAAAACGGTAAAACCTATGAAGTGCATATGTATGCCGATACCCATCATGGTTTTCACAATGATACAACCCCCCGCTATGACGAAAGCGCTGCCAAGCTGGCCTGGCAGCGTTCACTGGCGTTTTTTGCCAAACATCTTGGCACATAAATATCAGTCTGTTCAGTAAGTAGTTACTGACAGACAGGTTACAATAAGGATTGTTTAACCGTTTCCGTTGTTCCTTATGACTTCTCCCGTTTCCGCTCCCGCCCTGTCTGATGTCCTGTTTGCCAGTGCTGGGTGCCTGCGTGATGTGCTGGATGGTCGCTCCTTGACTGAATCATTGGCAGGGGTGCCAGAAAACCTGCGCGCACCGGTACAGTCCATTTCGTTTTATACCATGCGGCAACTGGCAACCGGGCAGGCGTTAAGTGGTTTGTTGCTGGAAAAGAAAGCACCCAACCGGCTGTTTGAGTCGTTGCTGCAGGTATCTTTATGCCTGCTGGCGGTTGATCCTGCCCAGGCTACAGGAACGGGCCGGCATATCCCTGTGTATGATGGGCATACTGTGGTCAATCAGGCGGTTCGCGCTGCCGAAAAACACAAAAAAACAGCGTCTTTCAAAGGTTTGCTCAATGCCTGCCTGCGCAATTTCCTGCGCAATAAAGAAAGCCTGATGCAGCAGGTTGCGGTACGCAGTGATGTCAAATGGGGCTTTCCAAAATGGTGGATCCGGCAAATCCGCCAGGCTTACCCCGATCAATGGCAGCAAATACTGGCTTCAGCGTCCACACCCGGTCCCATGAGCCTGCGTGTCAATACGCGGCAAATCAGTCGTGAGGCATTTTGCCAGGTACTCAATGAACATCAGATTGCTTATCAGGTCACCGGACACGCGGGCCTCATGCTTGAGCAGGCCTTACCCGTGACACACATTCCGGGGTTTGAGCAGGGATGGTGGTCGGTTCAGGATGTCGGGGCGCAGCTGGCCGGTGAAATAGTACCCTTGCATGATGGCATGCGCGTGCTTGATGCCTGCGCTGCCCCTGGTGGTAAAACGGCGCATTTGCTTGAACAGGCCGATCTTGACATGACGGTGCTGGATATTGATAACCACCGTTTGGCGCGGGTGACCGAAAACCTGGCACGCCTGAAACTGGACGGCCCGCATGTTTTGTGTGTGGCGGCAGATGCTGCCGACACTGAACAGTGGTGGGATGGAGTCCCGTTTGACCTGGTACTGGCTGATGTTCCTTGCACGGCCTCCGGTATTGTGCGCCGCCATCCCGATATCAAATGGTTAAGGCGTGAAGAAGACGTAGGCAAAACAGCGGCTTTGCAGCGAACGATTGTGCAGGCTTTATGGAAAACGGTAGCACCGGGTGGTTATCTTTTATATGTCACTTGCTCTGTCTTTCCACCAGAGGGGCAAGAGCAGGCGCGTTATATGGAAATGTCGTTGCCCGATGCCGAGCGCTTGGGTGCCCCGGGGCAGATCTTGCCGGTGGCCGAGCAGGAGGGCACGGTAGCCCCGCACGACGGTTTTTACTATGCGCTTTTTCGTAAACAGCAGGTGCCTGCCCATGAGTAAACCTTCGGGGCAATGGTCGCTTGTGCGTGTTTTTTTATGGCTGTGTCTGTTAAGTATTATCATGCTGCCCATATTATGGACCCATGTTGTCAATGGCCAGCAAGAACAGTCCGGTGCCCGGATAGAGTCACTGGACCTGAGCAGGGAAAGAGGCAATTATTTACTGTCGGCCAATATTTCCCTTAATTTGGGCAATGAAGTGCGTAATGCGGCAGAGCGTGGGGTTCCGCTTTTTTTTACAATCAGTCTGGAAATTATCAGGCCGGAAAAATTCTGGTTTGATAAAACAGAGTTAAGCCAGCGGCAAACCTGGCGCATTCAATATAATGCGCTATTGCGTCAATGGCGCATCAGTACAGGTGATTTTTCTACACCCGAATTGTCTCTTGATGATTCATTACAGCATATTGTCCATCTGGATAACTGGCCGCTATCCAACTTTGAACAGCTTGAATCCAACCGGCTCTATGAAGCACGCCTGCGTCTTGAGCTGGATACCTCTTTACTTCCCCGACCTTTTCAGATCAATGCATTCAACAGCAGTGCCTGGTCTTTGTCTACACCATGGAAAAACCTTACTTTTCGAGTTTCGGACATAAAACCCGGCTCCTGATCTTGTGGCTGCTGAAAGCCAGCTTTATTGTTGCCGTTCTGGCTGCTTTCGTATTGCTGGGGCTGCTGGTTGGTTCAACCGGCAATACCTCCCGTTTTGCCCAGCAGTTTGATATTTTGCTCTTGCTTAACGGGGCACTTGCCCTTGCCCTGTTTATCTGGGTTTTGACGCTGGCCGGGCGTTTGGTAAAACAGTTGCGCAATAAAAAGTTTGGTGCCAGGCTGACATCCCGTTTTGCCATGGCTTTTGCTGTGATGGCCGTGATTCCGGGGGTGGTTATTTATTTACTGTCAGTGCAGTTCATGTCCCGTTCGGTAGAATCATGGTTTAACGTAAAAGTGGACAGTGCGCTGGAGTCGGGCCTGGCTTTGGGTCAGGCTTCGCTGGATTCCCTGGTGATTGATCTGGCAAGCCGTGCCCGTTCCATGGCAGGCGAGCTGTCCCGGGTCTCTGACCAGGACATGCCGCTGGAGTTGAACCGTTTGCGCGAGTATAACGGTGTTACTGAAGCGCTGGTTTTTTCAGCTGCCGGTAACCGTGTGGTCGCTTTTTCCAGTTCCAGTTTTGGCAGCCTGCTGCCTTCCATGCCACCGGCTTCCATTGTGAATCAGCTCAAACTGGCCAGGCAGTATGCCCGGGCTGAAGAAATTGAAAACAGCGATTTTGAAAACCCGAGCTTGCGTATCCGGGTAATTATGCCGGTCTTTACCCATTCGTTCAGGTTGGATGCGCCTTTGGGGGCAGCGCCAGAACCTTACTGGCTGCAATTAACACACCCGGTACCCGATAAAATTGGCAGTCACCTGAATCAGGTGCAAAAGGGGTTTCGTGATTATGAAGAACTGGCCCTGTCGCGTCTGGGCATCAGAAACCTTTATGGCATTACGCTTACCATGGCGCTGTTATTAACCGTTTTTGCTTCTATCGGTGTCGCGTTGGCAATTGCGCGACAATTGGTCAAACCCTTGTTAACACTGGCCGAAGGGACCCAGGCAGTGGCCGTGGGAGATTACCGGCCCTTGCCGGAACCCGATGCCAAAGATGAGGTGGGGCAATTAACCCGCTCTTTCAATATGATGACCAAGCAGCTTGATGAAGCGCGTAAACAGGTGGAGCGCAACCGTTTGCAGCTGGAGCGATCCAATGTTTATCTTGAAAGCGTGATGGCAGGCCTGTCATCCGGGGTGATTGTCTTTGACGAGCGTTTTAATGTGACCACCGTCAATAAGGGGGCCCAGGTCATCATGAACGAGGATCTGCGTTCCGTACCCGGACGGCCGCTGGAAGTGGTTGCTAGCCTGATTGAGTTTACCCAGGCCATTCGCAAGGCTTTTTCTACCCATGCCGCCGTGGGGTCTGACCGTTATTACTGGCAAGAGCAAATTGAAATCAAAACGGGTTCTGAAGAAAAAGGCGATGAAAAAACCGTTACCTTATTGATGCGGGGTACCCGTTTGCGGGTTGATGGACGCTCCACCGGATATGTGGTGGTGTTTGATGACATTTCCGAAGTGATTTCTGCCAACCGGGCGGTTGCGTGGGGTGAAGTGGCGCGCAGGCTGGCGCATGAAATCAAGAATCCCTTGACGCCCATTCAGCTGTCCGCTGAAAGGCTGGCCATGAAGCTGACTGATAAGTTGCAGGATAACGATGCGCAAATGCTGATTCGTTCAACCAACACGATTGTGAATCAGGTCACCTCACTAAAAAAAATGGTGGATGATTTCCGTGAATATGCAAGAACACCGCCTGCACAGATGCAACAAGTTGATATTAATGCTTTAATAACGGATCTGGCGTTCTTGTATGGCTGGGATCCAGATGGAAACCATGCCGAAGAACCGCTTAACCGGCAAATTGGCTTGAAACTTGAAGCATCTTTGCCAAACGTAGAGGCAGATCCTACGCAGTTGCGACAGGTTTTAAACAACCTGATGGCTAACTCCAGGGATGCCATGGCAGAGCTTGATCTGGATGGAAATGAACCGGGTATTATGATTCATACCCTGCTTACGAAACCGGATCCAGACACGCCAGATGAAGGGGAAGCGGTTAGAATAACGCTGGAAGATCGGGGTTGCGGATTTACTTCGCAGGTTTTACAAAATGCTTTTGAGCCTTACGTCACTACAAAAGTGCATGGTACAGGCCTTGGTTTGGCTATTGTTCGAAAAATAGTAGAAGAACATGGCGGCAAAATCGATATTTCAAATCGTAAAGAGGGGGGGGCCCGCATTACGATTTTACTCACGAAACTTGTCCATAAAAGCAAAAAAACCTTATCCTGATGGTTATAATTCGATAAATCAGATTTTAATAAAGTACTGAAGTACGTTAGTAATAGGTGACTACATATGGCCAGAATACTGGTGGTAGACGATGAAATTGGAATTCGGGAGCTGCTTTCTGAAATTCTGTATGACGAAGGTCATACAGTGGAACTTGCTGAAAATGCCTCCCAGGCACGCGCTGCCCGGTTGAAATACCGGCCTGATCTTGTATTACTTGATATCTGGATGCCCGATACCGACGGCGTCAGCCTGCTTAAAGAATGGGGTTCTCAGGGTCTGCTTGATATGCCTGTCATTATGATGAGTGGCCATGCCACGGTAGATACTGCAGTAGAGGCCACCCGGATTGGTGCAATGGATTTTCTTGAAAAACCCATTACCCTGCAAAAATTGCTGAAAACCGTACAAACCGGGCTGGCCCGCCCTCATGCCAAGCAGGTAATGGCGGCTGCAGGTGTCACACCGGCTCCCCGTTTTGCGGCTGCGCCAGTTAAATCCAGTGCAGCGCCTACCGCGCCAGTCGCTGCTGTAGCAGCACCCGCAGGTGCGGCGGTACTTGAGGCAGTGCCTCAACAGCAGGGTTCAATGCTGGGTAATATCACGCTAGACCAACCTTTGCGAGATGCCCGGGACGAATTCGAACGGGTTTATTTTGAATATCACCTGGGCCGGGAAAACCACAGCATGACACGTGTCTCAGAAAAAACCGGACTGGAGCGGACTCACCTGTATCGCAAGCTGCGTCAGCTTGGTATTGATTCATCCCGTAAGCGTAACAGCTGATAGCCGGCATCTTCCATGAAGATCCTTATTATTGGTGCCGGGCGGGTAGGGGCCAGTGTCGCAGAAAATCTTGTGTCAGAACAAAATGACATAACGATTGTCGATACCAATGCCGAACGGCTTGCCTATCTTCAGGAACGCTTCGATTTACGTTGTGTTCTTGGAGACGGTGCCCTGCCCGATGTGCTTGCCGAAGCCGGTGCCGATGATACCGATTTGCTGGTGGCCTGTGCCGCAACCGATACCGGTAACCTGATCAGCTGCAAGATAGCCAAGGATGTATTCAATATTCCCCGTCGCATTGTTCGCGTCAGGGCGCCCTCCTATTCCAGTAACGAAGAGCTGTTAAAGGAAAGCTTTGGGGTGGATTCCATAATCAGTCCCGAAAGAAGCGTGACGCAGTATTTGCATAGCCTGATCGAGTTCCCCGAAGCCTTGCAGGTGGTTGAATTTGCGCAGGGGCGGGTCAGTGTCGTGATTCTGAAAGTTGGCAGAAAAAGCCCGCTGGTTGGCCATCATATCGATGAAACGCATCTTAACCTGCCAGACCTGAATGCGCGTGTGCTTGAAATCATGCGTAACGAGGTTTCACTGCCATTGAATCAGGTGGGGGCGATCAAGGCGTATGATGAACTGGTATTGGCAATTGATACCCGGCAGGCCCGTGAAACGATTGCCCACTTCCACAAAGCGCATAAACGGGTTCGCTCCATCATGATCGCAGGGGGCGGCAATATTGGCTACCGTCTGGCCCGCGCGCTTGCCGCAGAAGATTATAACGTGCGTATCATAGAGGCAGACAAGTCGCGTTGCGAATGGCTGGTATCCATGCTGCCCGATAATGTCCTGGTTCTGCATGGCAATGGTACCGATGAGTCCCTGCTTGAAAGTGAAAGCATTGATGAAATGGATACCTGGCTGGCCTTAACCAACGATGACGAAGACAATATCATGTCTTCACTGCTGGCCAAGCGTCTGGGGGCGCGTAAGGTGATTGCCCTTATTTCACGGCAAGCTTATGGCGAGCTGATGCAAGGCAGCATGATTGATATCGCGGTATCGCCTGCCCAGGCTACCATTGGCGCCCTGTTGCGTGACGTTCGCCAGGGGGCGGTGGTGGCGGGGCACCGTTTGCGACGCGGTGCCGCCGAGGTTATCGAATTTGAAGTGATGGGAGATATCAGCAGTTCAAAACTGGCCGATCGTTCGGTTAAAGATATCCGTTTCCCAAAATATTCAACACTGGCGGTTATTTTCAGGGAAGATTACCTGATTATGCCCGAACCCGATACCGTGATCAGGCAGGGCGATCACGTGATTGTTTATGCTGCCAACCGTGAAACAATGAAGAAGGTGGAAAAAATGTTTCAGGTTTCGGTCATGTTTGTATAGAGAGGCCGCATGCGTCGCGTTCTGAATGTTCTGCATGCGCTCGGGCTGACCATGGTGATTTTCTCCGTCACCTTATTGTTCCCTTATTTTCTGTCGCTGTATTTTCAGGATAATGCCCATGACAGTTTCCTGACCAGTTTTTTCTGGTCTATGGGCAGCGGTGTCCTGCTTTGGCTAGTGACCTATCCGTTTCGCCGTGAGTTAAGGTCACGTGAAGGTTTGTTGCTGGTGTTCATGGTGTGGGCAGTGTTCCCCCTGATCGCCTCTTTGCCTTTAATGCTGGAGGCTTCGCATGTGGGGGTGAAGCTGTCTTTTACACATGCGTATTATGAGGCGATGTCGGGCCTTACCACGACGGGGGCATCCATATTGCCCGATGTAACGCAGTTGCCCGAATCGCTCAATCTATGGCGGCATACGCTGGTGTGGTTTGGCGGTATGGGTATCCTGGTGCTGGCGGTTGCCATTTTACCCATGCTGGGCGTGGGCGGACACCAGGTCATGCGGGGCGAAACACCGGGCCCCATGAAAGAAGAAAAACTCACTCCCCGTATTGCCAGTACCGCAAAAATACTTTATACCATTTACTTTTCGGCTTCGGTCTTATGTCTGTTTGCCTATAAGCTGGTGGGCTTGAACTGGTTTGATGCCTGGTGCCATACCGCTTCAACCATGGGGTTGGGTGGTTTTTCCACCTATAATGGCGGGTTCCTTGATCTTGATTCCGGGGCGGCCGAGGTGGTGGCCTGTGTGTTTATGCTGTTTGCCGGTATTAATTTTGCCACGCACTTCAAGGTTATCCGCAGCCGTGATTTATCCGTTTACCGGGCCTGTCCTGAAACGATTCCATTCCTGGGGGTGGTGCTGGGTTGTGGTATTTTCATTAGCCTGTTTTTGTTCTTTTCAGGCACTTATAGCCATTTTTCCGAGGCTTTCCGGTTTGGCATGTTCAATACCATTTCGGTTGCCACAACCACCGGGTTTGCCAATACAGACTACTTGCAATGGCCCCTGTTCCTGCCCATTATCATGCTGTTGCTGGGCGCGTTTGCCACCTCATCCGGCTCAACCGGAGGGGGAATTAAAATGATACGCTTAAGGCTGGTAGTCAAACAGATCCGCACTGAAATCCGCTGTTTGCTGCATCCGCATGCAGTATATCCCGTCAAGCTGGGTGCGCGTGTCATTGACCAGAAAGTCATCATGTCTATCATGGTGTTCATGCTGGTGTATTCTTTAACGCTGATGTCGTTAACGGCGATTATGCTGCTGGCAGGCGAAGAGCCTGTAA